>CAOJND010000011.1 GCA_948439445.1 uncultured Eubacteriales bacterium
AGTCGCACCCCTTGTGGGTGCGTGGATTGAAATTGGAAGGCCACAAGGCCGCTTTCCCCGTCAAAAGGTCGCACCCCTTGTGGGTGCGTGGATTGAAATTATCTTGTCTAGGATCTTGTCAAATTCCTCGTTGTCGCACCCCTTGTGGGTGCGTGGATTGAAATTCTCTATGCTTTGCAACTCTTGCCCTTGTTTGCTCGTCGCACCCCTTGTGGGTGCGTGGATTGAAATGTTTTCCCGCACAGCGGAATTTTTGATCTTGCAGGTCGCACCCCTTGTGGGTGCGTGGATTGAAATTCACCAGAAGCATACCCGGCTGGATGGGCTGAGTGTCGCACCCCTTGTGGGTGCGTGGATTGAAATAGCGCGCGCAGGTCAACGGTGGCGTGTACGCCAGTCGCACCCCTTGTGGGTGCGTGGATTGAAATCCAAATGGCTGTATTTTGTCAAATTTGAGGGCATGGTCGCACCCCTTGCGGGTGCGTGGATTGAAATCAAAACTGTACCAGCCTTGCCCTTACTGGATTGCCGTCGCACCCCTTGCGGGTGCGTGGATTGAAATTTGCGCGCTGCCAGCGGATGCCGGAGAAAACCAAGGTCGCACCCCTTGCGGGTGCGTGGATTGAAATTTTTGTGTCACAGTAGGCGTATGCAAGTTGACCAGTCGCACCCCTTGCGGGTGCGTGGATTGAAATAATAAGTGATAAACCAAGATTGGAGGAAAAAATGGTCGCACCCCTTGCGGGTGCGTGGATTGAAATTTTAGGATGCACATGCACATCCGCTTCCAGCTTGGTCGCACCCCTTGTGGGTGCGTGGATTGAAATTCAAAGATGTTCTCCACCTCCCGGCTGGAGAGCAGGCACACCCTTTGTGGATGCATGGATTGAAATGCCATACCATAGCGTCTGCGGCTTATCCTGATCGGCGCATCCCACCGATTGAGCGGCATTGTTATAAATCGACGTAGTCGGCGGGGATAACGATCCTACTGGAGCTGGCCGGCATCGGGGAATTTGCCCAGCGGCTACAAATTGCTATGGGATCTTGCCTGACCAAGCGAGAGTGACCTTGGAAAAGCTTCGCAAGGAGCTGGAGCAAGCGATAGAGCCAGCACTGGCCCTGGGCCTATATCTGATAAAGCTGGGCTGTCCGTCAGGACAGCCCAGCTTATAGTTATAATTTTTGCGATTAATCCCGGCGCAATGCGTCGATGGGGTTCAAATTTGCCGCCTTGACCGCAGGAAGCAGGCCAAACAGCAGGCCGATCAAAATGGAGAACACCACGGAAACCAGAATCGCCGGAATGGAGATCGCCACAGGAATTCCGTTGGTTTTGGAGATTAGCTGTGCCAGCCCAATACCCAGCAGTACACCCACGATACCGCCCAAGCTGGTCAGCACAGCGGCTTCGGTCAGGAACTGACGGCGAATCCGGCGCTTTTTTGCGCCCAACGCTTTCTTTAGACCGATCTCACTGGTTCTCTCTGTTACGGATACCAGCATGATGTTCATTACACCGATGCCGCCTACCAGCAACGAGATACAGGCCACCCAGATCAATTGCTGGTTGGTGGCGCTACTCATCTCTTGTAGCTGCTGCGCCTGCTTCAGCAGATCCTCGCTCTGATAGGAATAGCCTTCTGGCGCGGTAACCTCTTCTCCTACGGTGTCTCCCTCCGGTACGGCCATGTTGGAATCGTCCATCCCCATGCCGTCATCCGAGGCCATGGGCTGGCCGGTGGAGATAATCTGGCTTGCCGTCAGAGCGTCCGCCACATTTTGACCTGCCAGCGTCATATCGTCGGTACTGGTTGCTTTTACCGCCACGTTTTGCGGTTCGTCGAACTGGTACACTGACGCCCACATAACACTTGGTAGGAAGATTGCGCCGGAAGAGGTGTCGGCATAGAGCTGATAGTCGTTCATGGAGGAGATTTTTGGTTTAAAGCCGTTGTTTTGCTCCACCACGCCGACCACAGTAAATGGCTCACCCTTGATCTCTACCACTTGGCCCACCGGATAGGTGGTGGGAAACAGAGTATTTACCGCCTTTTTGTCCAAAAGAATTACCCGGCGGAAATTATCATAGTCCGACTGCTGGAAGCAGCGGCCGTAGAGCACGCGATAGCTTTCTACATTCAAAAAGGCGTCGTCAATGCCGTACAGCGTGCCGGAAAAGCTGGTAGAGCCAACGTACACACCATCCGGCCAACTGCGCTGGGTATAAAATGCCACCTGATCCACCCCGTCCAGGGACTCCAAAACTTGGTGCATGATGTCGTCAATGGGCCGCACCTGAGGGGGGACGGGGTTGTAGCTAAAATCTGCGGGCCATTCCCCGTCGTACAGTTGTACTGTCACCACATTGCTGCCGGCGCCAATTAGATTTTCCTTGATCTGCTCATTGGTGCCTTGAATGGTGGAGACAATCGTAATAATAGAGGCAATACCGATAATAATGCCGAGCATGGTCAAAAAGGAGCGCATTTTATGCCCCCAGATGCCCTGGCAGGCCAATCTAATATTTTCCATGTGCGCCTCCTCCGTTAATTATTGTAGAGGGTGTCATAGTCGCCGATTTCCGTAGGAGCGCCGACCACGACCTGCTTGCCGTAAGGGAATGCTACCAAATCGGTTTCCGTCACGCCGCTGCGAATTTCTACATAGCTGCCCCATAGATTGGCGCCAGTTTTTACCTGCCGCTTCTCCAGTAAGCCGTCGGCTCCTTGTACAAAAACGTAGGAAATACCGTCTTCTTCCAGCACGAAAGCCGTCTGCAAATACAGTTTGCCTTCTTCCTCATAATCTGTAAAGGACATCTCCACCCAATCACCGTCTACCAGGTTTGACGACTCGTCCACAAAGACCTTATAGGGATAATAGGAGGCGGATTCATTGGAATAATAGTCTTCCACAGGATAACTGCCGATCTCTGTCACGGAACCGACGCACTGGGTACCGGTCATCCAACTGGAGATATTCACCTGCTGGCCAAGATGTACTGTATCCAACGCCAATTCGCTAACAGTACCCTCCACATAGTATCCGCCGCCGCCGGAGATTTTCATTAGAGGTTCGTTATTCTGGAAAGCGGTTTCCGGATCCTGTAGCCCGGAAACAACCCCGTCGAATTGGGACACGACCTTGCCGTCGTCGGCTTCGCTTTGCATAATCTTATACTCAGCTTTGGCCATCTTGATCTCGAATTGAAGATCTTTGATTTCAGCTTGCTTTTCTGCCTTCATGGAGGCGATTTCCGTGGCTGTATAGCCAGAATTCCAATTCACATTGTCGCCGCTGCCACTGGAGGGAGGCGTAACAGGAGTCTGGGGTGTGGCGCTGCTGTGATCCGGTGCTAGGAAGAAAGAGGCCACCCGGTAGGTAAACGACGTACCACTGGGATCCTTTCCTGTGGGCGAGGGACTGGTCTGCTCGGTTCCGCCAGTTTCCTCCGAGGGTGGAGGAGCGTCAGTGGGATCCGTGGGAGGTGTGGACTCGGTGGGATCCGTCACATCCGACGGCTCGGTGGGATCTGTAGGCTTTGGATCTACAGGCTCTGTGTTTACCTGCTCTTTCTCAAACACAACACCTAGCTCCTGAACGATTTCCGCACTGGCGGCATTGTTCTTGCTCATCTGGAACACCACATACACCAGATCCGAGGCCGCGCTTGTAGCATTTTTTAGCAGGACCTGCTCCACAAACACATCCAAATTGGCATTGTTGCGCATCCAATAATACATGGGAGAACTGGCCGTACCGTTGCCGACGCCCCGGGAGACGAATTGATCGCCGCCGCCAATGGAGGAAGGAGAACGATCCAGATCCAGGGTTGGCGCTGGAGCAGTGGTAGGCTTGGTGGTGGGTTTGGTGGTAGGTTTGCTATAGGAAATTGGCTTATAACCATTGATGGTTTTCAGCTCGGTTTGCAGAGCGCTTAGGTTCAATTCCATCTGCTGGATGGATAGGTCCTTTCGCTCCAAGGCCAGGCTGGAAAGGGTGGTGTCGTATGTAAACAACACATCTCCCTTGCTTACCTTCTGCCCATCGGTTACCTTGATATCCGTTACGGTTTGGGTGCTGGTCAGATATACTGACTGAACCCGGTCCGTGGTGACGGAACCGGAGCTTTGGTTGAAGCTGTCCACATAATTGGACATACCCACTACATCGATGCCATAGACATACACCGGCTCCTTTGGTTTCCGGGGCACCAGAAAGATGACTGCAACAATTGCCGCTGCCAGGGCAACCGCAATGGCTGACAGCCAGATCCACTTTTTATTCTTACGCTTCATGGCAGTCCTCCTGATTCTCTGCCCCGGTCAGAAGCTGACCGTCCAGGATGTGCAACGTTTGACCGGCACAGGCAGCAATGGATGGCTCATGGGTAATCATAATAATGGTCATTCCCTGATCGCTAAGCTGCTGGAAAATCTCCATAATCTGATTACCAGAGGCGGTGTCCAGGGCACCTGTAGGCTCGTCTGCCAGCAAAAGCTTGGGATTTCCCACCATGGCCCTGGCAATGGCAACTCGCTGACACTGTCCGCCGGAGAGCTGATTTGGAAGGAAGTTGATCCGTTCTCCAAGCCCTACAGCTTCCAGCGCGGCAATCGCCCGTTCCCGCCGCTCTTTTTGAGATACTCCGGCATACAGCAGGGGCAGGGCCACATTGTCCACCGCACTCATCTTTGGAAGCAGGTAAAAATTCTGAAATACGAAACCAATATAATGGTTGCGCAGCTCTGCCAATGCGTTGTCGTTCAGCTCTCCTACGGCCTTTCCGTCCAGCAGATACTCTCCGCTGGTGGGCACGTCCAGACAGCCGATTAAATTCATCAGCGTGGTCTTACCGGAACCGGACGGCCCCATAATTGCCAGATACTCTCCCTCTTCCACAGAAAGGCAGATATCCTGCAAAACGGGAACCGGCTCCTTGCCCCGCAAATAATCCTTATATACATGCTTTAATTCCAGAATCATGGCTATTCCATCCTATCTGTCATTTCGGGTTCGACCGGTGCGCTTATTTCACCATCTACAAATCCGTCCACGCCGAAATCATCGACCAAACCGTCTTGCATCATACCGTCATCCATTGTGCCATCTTCCACGAAACCGTCGTCCATAGGATCGTCTCCACCAATGGTTTCCTCCATTGAATCGGAGGGATCCGGTGTGAAGTCCGTCACGTTCCGGTAGCTGACGAAAGCGCCCTCCGTACAGTTCTGCGTGGAGGGGTCGGCCACATAGTCTGTCAGACCCAGACCCTCCTTCACCTCATAGGTTCCGGTTTCTTCATCATGGCTGCCCAGGATCAACTCTCGTTTCTCTAGCTTATTCTTCTCATTGGCAACCCAGATGGAAGCTGTAGTGTCCAGGGTTTCGGGATCCTCCTGAATGTCCATCAGGTAGCTTTCCGGCACCCATAGACCGGCTTTACCGCCGTTGCCTGCCACCTCGATGTATACATGCTGTCCCAGCAAAAGGCCCTCGCTGTCGTCCAGTTCCACATAGAACGGGTAACTGGTGGTTGTAGTATCGCTACCGCCGTCCATCATCCCGCCGCCCATATAATAAACGCCACCATTGTTGTTACTATTCTGGGTACCGCCTTCGTAGTCAATATTGCTGACGGTGCCGGTCCAGATCACCGTGTGATCCATCCTGGAAATAACGTTTACAGCCACGCCCTCAGCAATGCCGCCGGACATGCTCAACTCGTTAAGTGTACCTTTAATTCGATAGGAACCTGCTTCCTGAATGGTGATGTACGCATTGGAGCCGCCTGTGCCGCCCATTTCGGAGCCGTTTTCGTTGATCTTCCGAATCCGGCCGTTCACGGGACTGGTCACATCCACATTGCCCAGCATAGACTTGACCTGGTCGATTTCCTTCTGTTTAACCTTTTTATTATACTCCGCCTCGTTTTTATTGGCGGTTTCCGTGCTGATCTGAAGATTCAAGCTGGTTTTTTCCGCAGTATCCTTGGCTTTTTTCAACTGCGCTTCCAGAGTGGAAATTCTAGATTTACAGGTGGAGATATCGTTGCTAATCCGCTCCAGCTCCAACTGCTTCTGATCCAGCTCCAGATTCAACTGCTCCACATCATAAGAAAATAGCTTTTGACCGGCGGTAACCTGATCGCCTTCAGAGACATACAGCTCCTTGATGGCTTTTTCTCCGTCCCGCTGAACCTCGGCCACATTCTCGCTGACCACAACGCCCGGATACTTATCCGATGCTTCCATAGCTCCTGTCAGCATACCAACCTGCTGAACCGGAACTAGGGTTTTATCCGTGCTGCAGGCCGTTGTTCCCAGCATCAGCGCTGCGGTCAGCCCCAATGCGTACAGTCGCTCTTTCTTCATGAGAGTTCCTCCATTTCATTCGTTGAATGCTTTTTCTATTGTATCAGATGCCTATCTTAAAATCAATGGAAAAGCAATCCCCGATTTATAAATTTTTTATGTACATTTTGTCTGTTTTGCGCCAATTTCCTCCCTGTGGGATCCACGGAATGCCATTGTTGACAGACGCTGGAATCTCTGCTAAAATAGCCCCCACAGGCTTGGCTAAGGAGGGACAGACAAATGGGGATCGGTTCGCTGTTTTTGCTTGCGGTTGGCTTGAGTATGGACGCATTCGCGGTATCGGTGTGTAAGGGACTTTCCATGAAGCGTGCATCCTGGAAAGCTTGCCTGATTTGTGGACTTTGGTTTGGCAGCTTTCAAGCGCTGATGCCGCTGATTGGCTACTTCCTGGGCAGCCTATTTGCGGATTCGATTCGGGCGGTGGACCATTGGATTGCCGCAGGCTTTCTGGTTCTCATCGGTGGTAATATGCTCCGGGAGGCCATAGGCAAGCAGGCGGAGGCAGAAGAGCCGTGCGGCGATTGTGGCGCAGACCTGTCGGCAAAGACGATGCTGGTTATGGCGGTGGCTACCAGCATCGACGCTTTGGCGGTGGGATTGTCCCTTTCTATGGCCGGCCAGGTGAATATTTGGCTGGCGGTGCTTCTCATCGGGTGTACCACGTTTTTGCTGTCCGGTGTTGGCGTGCAGGTCGGAGAGATCTTCGGTAGCCGATTTGAAAAAAAGGCCGAGATTGCCGGGGGCGTGATTTTAATCGTGCTGGGGATACATATCCTTCTGGAGCATTTGGAGGTGTTAACATGATGCAGCGCAGCCCCAGGCGGCTTCGGTTATGCACGTTTCTGGTGATTTTAAATCTGGCCTTTATCTGGGGCAACTCCGCCATGCCTGGCACGGTCTCCGGGGCCATCAGCCAATGGGTCAGCGATGTGCTGAACCTGCTTCTGAAGCTGCCTTCTGGGGACATGCAAGAGGGCGAGCACGTCCTGCGAAAGTTGGCCCATTTTTCAGAATTTGCCCTGCTGGGGGTATGGTTGCGCTGGCTTTGGGGGATGCTTGGAGAGCGGCCCTTGGAACGTGTGGCGCTTCCTTTGCTCTGCGGCCTGTTGGCGGCGTGCTGTGACGAAACCATTCAGCGCTTTGTGGAGGGCCGGTATTCCAGCCTTCTGGATGTATGGATCGACACCGCTGGGGTGACGCTAGGCATTTTGCTACTTCACGGTATACATGACTGGAAAGAAAAGAGGATAAAAAAATGAAGTATTTAAAACTGATTGTTCCCATTTTAGCGCTTTTGCTACTGCTCGGCTGCGGGCAGAAAGCCACCGGAAACGGTGGCTCCGACACGGTCAAGGTAGAGGCATCCTTGCAGGAACTGATGGACGGAATCTATGCTGCCCATCCGGTGGAGGAGCTGAGTCTGGTCACTACGCCGCTGGATTTGACCCAGGAATATATTCCCACGGGCTTTTTGGGCCTGGACAGCGCGGAGGGCGTCACAGAGGCGCTGGCCTCCGAGACGATGATCGGTTCACAAGCCTATTCTCTTGTGCTGTGCCGGGTGGCGGATCCTGCCCAGACTGCCCAGATTGCGGCCAAAGTACACGATGGTATCGACACCCGGAAGTGGGTCTGTGTAGAGGCCGATGATATGCAGGTGGCGTACTGCGGTGATGTGATCATGCTGTTTATGATCAGTTCGGAGTATGCCGATCTGGCAACCTCCCAGGACATGGTGGACGCATTCTCCTCCGCCCTGGGCCAAACCGCTACCACAGTGGCGTAACCGTCCGTTTCACGGCCCCAGGCTGGATTCAGTCTGGGGCCGCTTGTATAGGCGCATTGCCACTTCGGAATTATCCAACTGTCTGAGCCGCCGCGGGGCTGTTTTAACACGCGGAGGAGATTTGCCATGTTATTTTCTGGGATTCCTTTTTTGTTCTATTTTTTGCCGGCGGTGCTGCTGCTATATTTTCTGCTTCCAAAGTGTTGCCGCAACGGAGTCCTGCTGGCATCCAGCCTGGTGTTTTATGCATGGGGTGAGCCGGAATACGTCTTTCTCATGGCGGGAACCATTGTGTTCTTCTTCCTGATGGGGCTGGCTATGGAACGCTGGCCCAGGGCGAAGGGCTGGCTGCTGGGGCTGTCGGTGGCGGTGGCCATCGCGCTGTTTGGCGTTTTTAAATACGCCGGACTGTTCCACGCCCCTTGGAAGCTGCCCCTGCCCATTGGCATCAGCTTCTACCTGTTCCAGACTCTGAGCTATGCCGTGGATGTGTACCGGGGCGAGGTGGCGGCCCAGAGGAATTTGGTGGATTTTGGCGCTTATGTCGCCATGTTTCCCCAGCTCATTGCCGGGCCGATTGTCCGGTACGTGGAGGTTGCGCCGCAGCTCCGGCAGCGGCGGACCAATGGAGCGGATTTTACCCGGGGCCTGCGGCGGTTTTTGGTGGGCCTGGGTAAGAAAGTGCTGCTGGCCAATCAATTGGGGGCGGTCTGCTCTGCCTACCAGGAGGCGGCCCAGCCGTCGGTGCTATTTGCCTGGCTGTCGGCCATTGCTTTTACCATGCAGATGTACTTTGACTTTTCCGGCTATAGTGATATGGCCATTGGTCTGGGAAATATTTTGGGTTTTCGGTTTCCGGAGAATTTTGACTATCCCTATCTGTCCCGGAGCCTGACCGAATTCTGGCGGCGCTGGCATATGACTCTGGGCCGCTGGTTCCGGGATTATGTCTACATCCCCCTGGGAGGCAACCGCTGCTCCATGGGAAAGTGGGTCCGAAACCTGCTGGTGGTCTGGGCTTTAACCGGCCTGTGGCATGGAGCGGGGTGGAACTTTGTGCTGTGGGGCCTGGGTTTTGGGGTGCTGCTGGGCTTGGAAAAGCTGTTTCCCAAGCTCCGAACTCTGGGGTGGGCGTATGTGATGCCGGTGGTGGTGCTGAGCTTTGTTTTGTTCCAGGCCGAGGGCATCGGCCAGGCCATGGAAGCGTTTGGCCGGCTGTTTGGCCTGGCAGGTCTGCCGCTGTCCACAGTGGAGACGGTTTTCTACCTGCGAAGCAGCGCCGTACTATTGGGTTTGGGGATACTGGGCGTTACGCCGCTGCCCAAAGCGCTTTGGAAGCGCTGGGAAAACAGTCCCGCCATGACAGTTCTAGAGCCGGTGGTGCTGGGGCTGCTGTTGCTGGTGTGTACCGCCTATTTGGTGGACGGGTCTTTCAATCCCTTCCTGTATTTCCGGTTTTAAGGGGGCAATGCCATGCGTTCAAAGAAGAAAATTGGTCTATTTGTTCTGGTGGCCCTGTGGCTGGCCCTGTCTGTCGCCGCGTGGTTCTGGCCCCGCGCGGAGATTTCCAATACCGAACGGCGGCGGCTGGCCCAGTTTCCCACAACCGTGACCAGGCAATTTCCCACCCAGTTTGACGCCGCCAGCTTAGACCAGTTTCCCATGCGGGAGCTGTTCCGGCGGGGGAAGGCGCTGGTGCACTACCGGCTGCTGGGGCAGCTGGAAAACAATGGGATTTATCTGGTGGATGGTTCCGCCGCGCCGCTGCTCTATCCGCTGGACCAGGCTTCCGTGGACCACGCCATTGAACGGTTGGACACGGTATATACCCGCTATCTGACTGCCTCCCAGGGCCGGATTTTTCTGGCAGTGGCGCCGGACAAGGGTTATTACCTGGCAGGAGAAAACGGTTATCCCGCCATGGATTATGAGAAGCTGTTTACCCAGTTGCAAGAGGCGCTGCCTTTTGCGACTTATGTTGACTTAACCGGCACGCTGACTGCGGACGACTACTATCGCACCGATCCCCACTGGCGGCAGGAGTGCCTCTTTCCCGCCGCCCAAGCGCTGGCGCAGGCCATGGATATCCCAGCGCCACAGATCCAGGATTTTACCGTCCGGCAGGCGGAGCAGCCCTTTTATGGGGCCTATTACGGCCAGGCGGCGCTGCCCATGGGGGCGGATACGATTTGCATTCTGGAGAACGAACTGTTAAACGGCTGTACCATGTACAACCAGGAGACGGGAAAAACCACCGGTCTGTACGACTGGGAGCAGCTGGACAGCCGGGACCCCTATGAGGTATATCTCTCCGGCGCGGCGGCGCTGCTGACCATAGAAAATCCCATGGGAGCTTCAGACCGGGAGCTGATCATTTTCCGGGATTCCTTCGGCAGTAGCCTGACGCCGCTTTTGCTGGCGTCATACGGCAAGATCACGCTGGTGGATCTGCGGTATCTCCCATTGGACCAGCTTGAAAATTATGTAGACTTCCACGGCCAGGACGTTCTCATGCTCTACAGTACCATTGTGCTGCAAAACAGCTTCACCATAAAATAAACTTTCCGCTTTGCGGCGGCGGAAAACGGCGCGTTGTAAGAACGAGAACGGCTGAATATACCAAAAGGAGGCGCACGTCATGCGTGATGTATTGGTGTTTGCAAACCGAGAGGAATTTCGAAAATGGCTTTCAGAGCACTGTCAATCAAGCGCTGGCGTTTGGCTTTTATTTGGCAAAGCCGGCGGGCCAAAGACAATAAAAGCAGGGGAAGCGCTGGAAGAAGCCCTCTGCTTTGGATGGATAGACGGACAGATGCAAAGTATCGACGGGCAATCTTATCAAAAATATTTTTCTATGCGCCGGGAGAAAAGCAAGTGGTCAGAGAAGAACAAAGCATTGGTCAAAAACCTGGAAGAACGGGGGCTGATGACCGATTTTGGCAGGCAGAAAATAGAGCAAGCCAAAAAGAACGGTCAGTGGTATGCGCCAAGTCCTATGGCAGTTACAGAGGAACAGATTGCCCAGCTCTGCGCAGTGCTGGAAGGCTATCAGCCCGCCTTCACAAATTTTCAAGCGATGCCTTTATCTGTAAAAAAGACCTATACGCGGGCGTATTTTGATGCGAAAACTACTGCCGGGCGTGAAAAGCGGGTTGCCTGGATGGTGGACAGGCTCAATAAAAATCTCAAACCGATGTGATGGTTCTTTGCATTTTTTGATCTGCATCCATTCCGGCCCTTCGCTTTCTCCCGCAGGTACATTTTAGAAAGTCGTCATCGTGTATCAAAGGGCAAGACAAACCGTTGTGGTCTGTCTTGCCCTTTACTTCTTTGTAGCAGGCCGCCTTTGAGCGGGCCGCTTTCGTTTAGTCGTCTGGAAACAAGTGCTGTTGGCAATACTTGATAATGGAGCTACGAGTGACGATGCCAATAAAGGTATCCTTATCGTCCACCACAGGAACAAAGTTCTGCCCGCTGGCACGCTCCACCAGCTCGTGCATGGTAGTGGTGACTCGAACGGGGATATGATCCCGCCGGTGATCGATTTCCATGATACGATGTGCCTCTGCCTGCCGGAGGTCAAAATAACAAAGATTTTTCAGCGCCCAGAGCAAATCGCCTTCGGTTAGAGTTCCCCGGTATTCTCCCTGACGGTTTAAAATGGGAAGTGACTGGAATTTGGATGCCTCCATTTTCTCCAGCGCTTGCCGTAATGTAAAATCATGATACAAAAACGCGCACATGGCCTTTGGTGTGAGAAAAAATAAGATATTGTTCATAACCGCTCCTTTTTATGCGTAACCTGCGGGTGGCTTCTTCCACCTACATCCATTATAGCATAAATCTGGCGTCTCAGCATGAAAAATAATTGTAAACAAGCGTTTTTGACGCAGAAAAAAAGCGACCATTTTTATATAAATTGCACAAATTCTAAGAAAAAACCAGTTGGATTCCGATCAAACTTACAAAACTGATCCTCAGGTCTTGAATTGAAACCCGGTTATGTCTAGCGTGGCGAAGTAATCCGCTGGCGTTTCCGCCCGGCGAATCAACTGAAAGCTTCCATCGCTGTGGAGCAGGACCTCGGCGGAGCGAAGTTTGCCATTGTAGTTGTAGCCCATGGAAAAGCCGTGGGCGCCGGTGTCGTGGATGACCAGCAGATCGCCGATTTCAATTTCCGGCAGACTCCGTTCAATGGCAAATTTGTCATTGTTTTCACACAGCCCGCCAATCACATCGTAAACGTGGTCCAATATGGCATCCTCTTTACCCAGGACAGTGATGTGGTGATACGCGCCATACATAGCTGGCCGCATCAGGTTGGCGGCGCAGGCATCCAGTCCCACATACTCCCGATAGATGTGCTTCTGGTGCAGAGCCGTGGCCACCAGGTGACCATAGGGCGCCAGCATAAACCGGCCCATTTCCGTAAAAATGGCGATGTCGTCCATGCCGCATGGCGTCAGGATGGACTCATACTTCCGGCGGACGCCCTCTCCGATCAGGCGAATGTCGCACCGGGGTTGCTCCGGCCGGTAATCCACACCCACGCCGCCGGACAGGTTGATGAAGCTGATATGGGCGCCGGTGGCGTTGTGCAGCCGGATCGCCAGGCGGAACAGGTTCCCCGCCAGCTCCGGGTAATATTCATTGCTTACCGCATTTGAAGCCAGGAAAGCGTGTATACCAAAGTGCTTGGTGCCCAGCTTCATCAGCCGGTTGATGGCGCCGGCCATCTGATCCTCGGTCATTCCATATTTGGCGTCTCTGGGCATATCCATGATGGTATTGCCCAGGCTAAAGCTACCGCCGGGATTATAGCGCAGGCATATGGTCTCCGGCACCGTACCGGCAATCCGCTCCAGAAAATCCACATAGGTGGCGTCGTCCAGATTGATGTAGGCGTTCAGCTCCAAAGCCTTTGCCATATCCAGAGCCGGGGTCACATTGGAGGAGAACATAATATCGTGCCCAGTAACGCCAATTGCCTCCGCCAACAGCAGCTCCGTATAGGTGGCGCAATCACAACCGCACCCTTCCTCTTGCAGGATTTTCATGATATAGGGGTTGGGGGTGGCCTTCACGGCAAAGTATTCCTTAAACCCAGGATTCCAGGCGAAGGCTTCCCGCACCGTTCTGGCATTGCGGCGAATGCCCGCCTCGTCGTAGATGTGAAAGGGGGTGGGGATTTGGGCGGTAATCTCTTTTGCCTTTTCTAGGGTTAAAAATGGTGCCTTTTTCATGTCTTAATTCCTTTTTCCTTAATAAAATAAGCCCTGCGCCGCAGACGCAGGGCAGGTCTTTACCTGTACCCCACAGAAGCACTCCATCCCAAGGATGACAGTCCTGGACATCTTCTATCCAGGCCCAGGAAGCCCGCCGCCTGGCCGCAGCGCGATTCCTTCGGCGGAGCACCCTTTCCCATCCGGCACATGGCCAGCGCTCTTGGACGGTACTGATGCGCTCCGCAACCTCAACTATGGTAACTTTTTATATTCTAGCTGCAAAAGGTGCGCTTGTCAATGATTTTTTACAAATACAGTTTATTTTGCCTGATTCTCCATATTTACCCCCCGGATTGTGGCGGCAGCCGTCAGCATCGTAGCCTTTCCTCGCGTCAGGGAATCTGCCAAATTGGACAAAGACTCCAAGGCATGATCGGTCATTTTGTTCATTTCCTCTGCACTGGCGTCGATCTGGGCGGCGGCCTCGGTCAGTGTGTCGTTGGCACGGCCAAATAGGGCGGCCGCCCGCTCCTGGGCGTTGCGCTCGGTTTGTTCAGCCCGCCGGTAGGCAGCCAGTTCCGCGTCGGTCCAGCCCTTGGGCGTGGGAACAAAGCCGGCTTGCGTGCTGCGAAGCTCCACCACCGTCTGCTCCAGAGATGTAACCTTTTCCCGCAGGGCTTGGGCCTGCTCTTGCAACCCGGCGATGGTCTGCTCTTTTTCCGCGTTTTCCGCCTGAGCGGCTGCCAGCTGGGCCTGAAGCGCCTCTACGTCGGCCTGATTTTGCTTGATGCTCTGCAACTGTGCTAGCTCCTGGCGCAGGGCTTCAGCTTGCTCTTTCAACTGGGACAGCTGGGTTTCGTGGCGCGTGCTCAGGTAACCGAGATAGCGGACCACATCCTCTCGATGGAAGCCGTTGAACGCCGAGCGAAAGTTCTGGACATCATTCATAGCCTGCTCCTCCTGTCCCCAAAAACCGGGGAATCTCATTTGTATCTGTCATTATACCATGGCATTCCAGGGAAAACAACCATTTTTCAAAAAGCCGGACAGCTTTTTTATATTCCCCCGATGGGAGCGTTGGAGGAACACAGGCTGTCCATTTACATTTTCAGGGGAATATGCTATAATAAACCAAAGGAGGCTGGGGAATGAAACAAGTGATTCCTGCCTATTTTGATCAATTTCATTGTCTGGCGCAGGCCTGCCCGGATAGCTGCTGCCGTCTATGGGAGATTTCGGTGGACGCTGGGACGCAGCGACTGTGGAGCAAGATTTCCGGCGAGCTGGGAGAGCGCTTGCGAAACGCCCTGGTTGCCGGAGGGGATGGGTCTGCCGTTCTAGCCAAGGTGGCGGGCAACTGTGCCCTGTGGGATGCGGACGGCCTTTGCGCCGTACAAAAGGCCCTGGGTCAGGAGGCGCTATGTCAGATCTGCCGGGAATATCCCCGCATGGTGCAGGACTTTGGGGATTTTGCAGAGCTGGATTTAGAGCTATCCTGTCCGGCGGCAGCCAGACTGATTTTAACCCAGATTCCGGCGGATCCTACGGTTCGGGCCGTTGCGGGTGGGGAGCCGCCGTTGTATGACCCGGAGTTGATGGCATTGCTACTGGAAAGCCGGGGTCCCATGCTGGAGCTGGTTTCCAACGAGGATTTGCCATTGGGGCAGGCCCTGGCGGTGGGCCTGGTATACGCCAGTGAAATTCAGAAGCGGCTGGACGGCGGGCAGGCCGGTCCGTTTTCCCGGGAGCAGGCGCTTCGCACCGCCCAGGCTTTGGCGGCGCCGGGCGACATACCGGGGCTTCGAACGTTTTATCTATCTTTGGAGATTTTAACGAAAGACTGGGAGAAGCTGTTGACTGGCCCGATACAGAAGGAGGCCTGGTGCCCGGAGCTGCGGGCCTTCGCCCGATATGAACTAAACCGGTATTGGCTGCATGCGGCATGGGATTTTGACCTGATGGGCCGGGTGAAGATGGTGCTTGCCGCCTGTATTTTATTGCGGGATCTGTGCGGCGGTCCACCGGAGCGGCGGCAACGGGTAATCGCGCTGTACAGCAAGGAGGTAGACGACGACGCGGACAATCTGGCTGCGATTTTTGATGCGGCATATACATCTGCGGCGTTGACCGACCAGGGGATTCTGGGGCTGCTACTGGAGAGCCAAGTGTCTCAGGGCTAACAATGTATCCTCCCGCGCCATTGGCCGTCCTTTGTCTGGGTCCAGGGAGAGCATATCTTTGAAAGGGGTTTCATGGATGAAAAAACGAACCAAATTGGCTGACCGGCAGCTGCCGGACTACTACCATGGCGAGGAAGTTATGAATATGGTCACCCACATTGTGGGCGGTGTCACGGGGATTGTGGCGCTGGTACTGTGCGTGATCTGGGCGGCGCTGGATGGCAGCGGCGCTGTGGGGGTGTTGTCGGCGATTACCTTTGGCGTGACCATGATTACGCTGTATACCATGTCCAGCGTCTATCACGGCCTGCGGCCCGGCACGGGGAAAAAGGTGCTCCAGGTGATCGACCACTGCACAATCTATCTTTTGATTGCAGGAAGCTACACCCCGGTAGTGCTTGTGGCCCTTCGCCCCCTGGCGCCGGCTGTTGCCTGGGGCCTGTTTGGAGCGGAGTGGGCTTTGGCAGCTCTGGCGATTACCCTGACCGCTATTGATTTGCACAAATATGCGGCCTTCTCTATGGTCTGTTATATCGGCATGGGCTGGGGTATTATTCTGTTCGCCCCGTTGGTACACCAGGCCCTGGGCAGCGCGGGCTTCTGGCTGTTGCTGTCCGGCGGCATCGCCTATACAGTGGGCGCCGTTTTGTATGGCGTCGGCTCGAAAATCCACTGGATGCACTCTGTGTTTCATATTTTTGTGGTGGCGGGCAGCGTGCTTCACTTGCTGACAGTTTTGCTGTTTGTTTACTGAGGAAAGACAATTTTCCAGGTCTTCCGATCATGCGTTTCCCCTCCGGTTTTTTCGGAGGGGAAATTTATCTAATCCGGTCCGCATTTTTCACAAATTTCCCTGTGACGAGAGAATTTTTATGTGGACATAATGAAATCTTACAAAAATACGAATTTTATAGTTGATTTTACAGAGATTTTGACATACAATATCCTAGCGAGCAAGAAGAGAAATAGCCCCATCGGGGTACGTAGAGGTGAGACTGGATGCTACATATCGTTTTGGTGGAGCCGGAGATTCCGCAGAATTGCGGCAATATTGCCAGGACCTGCGCCGCCACCGGATGTGTGCTCCATTTGATCCGTCCGCTGGGGTTTGACATCTCAGAACGGGCAGTGCGCCGGGCGGGATTGGACTACTGGCATCTGGTGGACGTGCGGGACTATGCCAATTTGGAGGAGTTCTTTCAGAAAAATGAAGTCCGGCAGATGTGGTGCCTGTCTACCAAAGCGCCAAGGTGTTATACCGAGGCTGCTTTTGCCGATGGGTGCTACCTGTTTTTTGGCAAGGAAACTCAGGGGTTGCCGGAGCCGTTTTTAAAGGCCCATTGGGACGATTGCCTTCGTCTCCCCATGCGTGCGGAGGCGAGAAGCCTGAATTTGAGCAATTCTGTCGCCATTACGGTGTATGAGGCGCTACGGCAGCTCAGCTTCCCTGGTTTACAGGATTTTGGAAAAATGCGGGGAATGAACCCCGGTGATTTGGAGGAATCAGAATGAATTACAACAAAAAGTCAATTGAGGACGTGGAAGTAGCCGGCAAGCGGGTGCTGTGCCGTTGCGATTTCAATGTTCCCACCAAAGAGGGTAAAATTACTTCTGACAAACGAATTGTTGCGGCCCTTCCCACGATTTCTTATCTGGTGAACCACGGCGCCAAGGTTATCCTGTGCTCCCATATGGGCAAGCCCAAGGGCGAGTGGAAGCCGGAGTTGAGCCTGAAGGTGGTTGCGGACCGGCTGTCCCAGCTGCTGGGACAGGAGGTTATCATGGCCGCCGACGTGGTCGGCCCCGACGCCAAGGCCAAGGCGGCTGCTCTGGAAAACGGACAGGTTCTGTTGCTGGAGAATACCCGGTTTGAAAAGGGCGAGACAAAGAATGATCCCACGCTGAGTAAGGAACTGGCGTCTATGGCGGAGCTGTTTGTCAACGACGCTTTCGGTACGGCCCACCGGGCCCATGCCTCCACCGCCGGCGTTGCGGACCATCTGAGCGCGGTTTCCGGCTATCTGGTGCAGAAGGAAGTTAGCATCATGGGCAAGGCTCTGGCCAACCCGGAGCGCCCCTTTGTGGCCATTCTGGGCGGCGCCAAGGTTTCCGACAAGCTGAATGTGATCAACAATCTGCTGGAAAAGGTGGACACCTTGATCATCGGCGGCGGCATGGCCTATACCTTCCTGGCCGCCAAGGGCTGCGATACGGGCAACAGTCTGTTGGATACGGAGAAGGTGGACTACTGCAAGGATATGATGGCAAAGGCCCAGGAAAAGGGCGTGCAGCTGCTGCTGCCTGTGGATACTGTGGTGGCCCAGGCGTTCCCCTCTCCCATTGACGCACCGTTGGATACTAAGACAGTGGACTGCGAGGCCATTCCCGCAGGCTTTATGGGACTGGATATTGGGGAAAAATCCCAGGAGCTGTTTGCCCAGGCGGTGAAGAGCGCCAAGACCGTGGTTTGGAACGGCCCCATGGGCGTATTTGAGAACCCCACCCTGGCCAAGGGCACCATCGCGGTGGCCCAGGCGTTGGCGGATTCCGATGCTGTGACCATTGTAGGCGGCGGCGACAGCGCGGCGGCTTGTGAGCAGCTGGGCTTTGCAGATAAGATCACCCACATCTCCACCGGCGGCGGCGCTTCTCTGGAATTCCTGGAGGGTTTGGCGCTGCCCGGCATCACCTGCCTGGAGGATAAATAAGCGCGAAGGATTTATGGCCGCCTGCCTGGACCGCTCCGGGCAGGTAGGCGTGGCTGAGCTTTGTCTCAAGCATATTTGAAACTGTTAGAAGGAGTTTTACCATGAATCGAAAGTATCGTAAGACGGTTATTGCGGGCAACTGGAAAATGAACAAGACGCCCACCGAGACGAAGGAGTTTATGACCCAGTTTAAGGCCATTTTGCCCAAGGGCCGCTGGTGTGACGTGGCGCTTTGCGTTCCCGCTGTGTGCATTCCCGCCGCTGTCCGCGCCATGCGGGAGACGCGGGTAGGGATCGGTGCGGAGAACTGCAACGCCAATCCCTCTGGCGCCTATACCGGTGAGATCGCCACCAATATGCTGGCGGACGCCGGATGCAAATATGTGATTATCGGCCACTCCGAGCGCCGGGCCATGGGCGAGACTGACGCGGATGTAAACGCCAAGGTACTGGCCGCCCTGGACGCCGGCTTGATCCCCATTATGTGCTGCGGCGAATCGCTGGAGCAGCGGGAGACCGGCATTACCAGCGAGTGGATCGCCATGCAGATCAAGGCGGGCCTGCAAAACGTGCCGGAGGAGAAGATCCGTAAGGTGATCATCGCCTATGAACCCATCTGGGCCATTGGCACCGGCCGGACTGCCACCCCGGAGCAGGCGGAGGAGGTCTGTGAGAATATCCGCACGGTGGTCCGCAAGCTGTACAGCTCTAAGAACGCCCGGGCGATCTCCATTTTGTACGGCGGTTCTATGAATGAAAAGAACGCCTTTGAGCTGCTGGCGCAGCCCGACATCGACGGTGGTCTGATCGGCGGCGCGTCTCTGGTGCCGGAGAAATTTGTTAAGATCATCGAAGCGGCCAACCAGCCTACGGTGTAATGAATTTTTGATTCCAAATACATTTACCCGGCGCGTCCATTGGGCGCGCCGGGTAAAAAACATGTTTCTTCCCATGTCTGGGGAGCCGGGAAGCCATAAAAAAACAACGGTATACAAGAATACGGGAGGAATACCGATGCAGTATGAAATTATTCGGCTTGTGGACCGCCCTGAAATCAAGGCGCAGGCTGCGCAGTGGTTTCACGAAAAATGGAATATTCCTTTGCAGGCGTATTTAGAGAGTATGGAGGATTGTCTGAAAAGACAAAATCCGGTTCCCCAGTGGTACGTGGCCGTGGAGGGAAACCGGATCATTGGCGGCTTAGGTGTGATCGAAAATGATTTTCACGACCGGAAAGACCTTACGCCCAATGTCTGCGCGGTCTATACGGAGCAGGACCGGCGCTGCCATGGGATTGTCGGCGCTTTGCTTCGTTTTGTGTGCGCGGATATGAAGGAGAAAGGGATTGACCGGCTATATCTTCTTACAGATCACGATTCTTTTTATGAGCGCTATGGGTGGGAATTTTTTTGCATGGCGCAGGGCGACGGAGAGCCGCAGATGAGCCGCGTATATCTGCACAGATAAGCGCGGCCAGAGGACAAAACCTGGCGCGGTTCCCATTCAGAACCGCGCCAGGCTTGATGTTTTTTTGAGGTGGAAAAAGGGAAAAGGTTAGGAGATCGGCTCAAAATCCGCCGGACCGTGCTTGCACAAGGGGCACACGTAGTCTTCCGGCAGCTCGTCGCCCTCATAGATATAACCGCAGACCTTACACACGAAGCCCTTCTTGCCCTCGGTCTTGGGCTTGGGTTTGACGTGATTCTGGTAATAGGTGTAGGTCATGGTTTCCACCTTGGTGATAACTCTGGCCTCGGTAACGCTGCAAATAAACATACCATGGGTATCCAAATCCACATATTGTTCCACCCGCAAAGACAGGAAGGAGTTGATGTGTCTGGGCAGGAAGGCCAGACCGTTGTCGGAGCGCAACAGCTCCATCCCGGCGAATTTATCCGCCGTTCTGCCGCTCTGGAAGCCAAAGGTTTCAAACACGCTGAAAGGCGCGTCCTGAGACAGGCAGTTGAGGTTCATGATGCCGGACTGCTTGATCACATGATGGGAATAGTTCTGCTTGTTGATGGTCACGGCCACCCGATTGGGGGTATTGGTCACCTGAGACACAGTGTTGACGATCAGGCCATTGTCCTTCTTCCCGTCGTTGGAGGTCACCACATACAGCCCGTAGCCGATGTTAAACAGGGCGCTCAGATCATTTTTATTGGCAGTCTCGCTGTGTTGGGCCAGATAGTCCTTGCACAGCTCGTCGGCCAGGGCCTCCAGCTGGGCGGCGCTGGTCTCGTTTAGCGCGGACTGGATGGTGACAGTGGTATCGGTATATGTGAGGTTCTTGCTCTTGCTGAACATCTGCTTCATGACTCTGGCAGCCATGGGCGCCCAGGAACCGTTTTCAATGAACGCCACCGTCCGGTTTTGATAGGCCCGCTCCGTCAGATGGTTGATAAAGGTGCGCATAAACGGGAAGATCTCCGCGTTGTAGGTGGTGGTGGCCAAGACCAACTTGCCATAGCGGAACGCGTCCTCCACCGCCTCGGCCATATCCTCTCGGGCTAGGTCGCACAGCACCACCTTGGGGCAGCCCCGGGCGTGCAACTTGTCCGCCAGCAGTTCTACCGCCTTTTTGGTATTGCCATAGACGGAGGTATACGCGATCATAATGCCCTCGCTCTCCACGGCGTAGGACGACCAGATGTTGTACAGATTCAGATAGTGCCCCAGATTTTCCTTTAGTACCGGACCGTGGAGGGGACAGATGATTTGAATATCCAAGCCGGCGGCCTTTTTGAGCAGAGCCTGCACCTGCGCGCCGTATTTGCCGACGATGCCGATGTAGTAGCGGCGGGCCTCACAATCCCACTCCTCCTCCACATCCAGCGCGCCAAACTTGCCGAAGCCGTCTGCGGAGAACAGCACCTTATCCGTGGTGTCATAGGAGACCATGACTTCCGGCCAGTGGACCATGGGGGCGGCCACAAACGCCAGGGTATGCTTGCCCAGGCATAGGGTATCCCCTTCGCGGATTACCACCTGACGGTCTGCAAAGTCGGTTCCAAAAAAGTTCTTCATCATGTTGAAGGCTTTTTCCGAGGACACGATTTTTGCTTCGGTATACAATTTGGCAAAATTGGCGATATTAGCGGAATGATCCGGCTCCATGTGCTGCACAATCAGATAGTCGGGTTTTTTCCCGTCCAGCTCTTTCATTAGGTTGTCCAGCCATTCATGGGTAAAGTGGGCGTCCACCGTGTCCACCACGGCGATTTTCTCGTCAACAATGACGTAAGAATTGTAAGCCATGCCGTTGGGCACTACGTATTGGCCTTCAAACAGATCAACCTTGTGATCGTTGACGCCGATATAGCGAATATCGTTTGTAATGTACATTGTAACTCCTTTCTAATCTATCGATGCATTCTATGAACTTCTCCGATAATAGAGCTATTGTACAGCATTACCCCGGTTTTTGCAACCGGATTTTTTGCTTTTTCAGAGAATTTGCCATGATCCTGCACAAAAGGACTGGCGGTAGAATAGAATGGGCGGAGGTGAAACGACAATGGCGATTGTAAGAACGGACATCCCAACCACCTGGGCGCTATGCAATCAGGAAATTGAGGCTTTGGTGGCGGCGTATCCATTTTGCCGGACGGAAATTTTGGCAACCTCTGCCTATGGCAGACAGATCCGAACGCTGGTCATTGGAAACGGCCCCCGGCATGTGCTATTTACAGCGGCGCATCATGCCAACGAGTGGATTACCACGCCAGTGCTTCTGAAATTTGCCGAGCAGCTTGCGGAGGCGATTTTGACAGGCGGAGATCTGGCTGGGCACAATGCCCAGGATTTGGCGGCGAAAACCACAATTTACATGGTGCCCATGGTAAATCCGGATGGAGTTGACCTGGTGACCGGGGCAATTAAACCGGGACAGGAGCAGTACACATCTGCTAGACTTCTGGCGGAGCGTTATCCGAACATTCCATTCCCAGACGGCTGGAAAGCAAATTTGCTCGGGGTGGATCTGAATCTAAATTATCCGGCTGGATGGCTCCAGGCCAGAGAGATCAAGTTCAGCCAGGGCTACACCCGGCCTGGCCCCCGGGACTATGTGGGCCGGTCTCCTCTGGATCAGGTGGAGACAAGGGCGCTGGCAGGCTACACGGAGGTTGTGAATCCGGCGCTCATCCTGGCTTATCACAGCCAGGGCCAGGTGATCTACTGGCAGTTCCGAAACTACAAGGTGCCTGGCGCCAGAGAGCTGGGAGAGCGGCTGGCCAGTGCCAGCGGCTATAGCCTAGAGGATACTCCATACGCCTCCTCCTTTGCAGGCTATAAGGATTGGTTTATCCAAGCTTTTTTAAGACCGGGATACACGGTAGAGGTGGGGCTGGGAGAGAACCCGCTTCCGCTGGAGCAATTTGACCAGATCTATGAAGACAATCTGGGTCTGCTGTTGGAGGCTGCCCTGGGCTAAAAATCGGGCCGGGGATCCATGATCGGATTCCCGGCACAACATTGCCAAGTTAGGCGTCCTCGGGGATTTCCATGGCCGAAAACTGCTGGTATAGCCCTACCAGGGTGGTCACCCCCAGCTTCTCCGCCAAGTGTTGTTTTTGCGTCAGGGTTTGCGCGTTGTCCCACAGAAAGAAATTTGCCTGCTCCGGTTCCAGTTCCAACCGGTATTGGCAGCACAGCGCCTGGTCGGTCTGATCGATAGATGGATTGGGAGCAGGGGCCTGCGCCAAAGGCAAAAAAGTCGCGCCTGTGGAGGTGACCTGTATTTTTGCCGCCTGGGGGGCCAATTCCATCCATAACTCTCGTTTTTTCCAGGGCTTTGCCGTCTGGGAAAAGGGCTCCCATAGTTTCGGCGGCGGCAACAGCACCGGTCCAGTGCTCTGGGCGGCATAGCCTGGCGTGACCGCCACGGGGCAGGACGCCTTGGCGCAGACGGCGCGGACAACTTTGGCAGTCAGAGGCTGCTGAAGGATTTGAAAATCCAACAAAATCCCCCCGCAGGCCAGGGATTTTGCCGTTTGGGTCAGCTGCTCCGCCACCAAATCCGGATCATGGCGCAAAATGGGAATCCGGTCGTCACAGCACAGCAACGCCCCCGGAGGTA
>CAOJND010000012.1 GCA_948439445.1 uncultured Eubacteriales bacterium
AGCGACGATGCCGATGCTCGCCGGAACGCCCAGCGGTATCCCAGCTGCAATCTTCTGATTGTAGACGATTTGGGTACGGAGATGCCGGGCCAGTTTGTAACCGCGGCACTGTATAACTTGATCAACGATCGGTTATTAGAAGGCCGGCCCACCATTATTTCCACCAATTTAAACACAGAGGATCTGTCCAAACGGTACTCCCCGCAGATTGCCTCCCGGCTTCGGGGTAGCTACCGCCGGGTTCCCTTTGTGGGAGAGGACATCCGCATTTTAAAAAGTCGGGAGGGTTTGGTATGAAGCAGGCAGTTATTTGGGATTTGGACGGCACGTTGTTGGATACGCTTGCCGACCTCCATGCCGCTGTAAACCATGCTTTGGATCAATTTCAATGCCCATCTAGAACCATAGATGAGGTCCGTCGCTTTGTGGGTAGCGGCGCGGGCATATTGATTCGCCGGGCCTTGCCAGGACTTCCCACAGATCCGCCGGAAGAGGCAGTGCTGTCGGAATTTCGTGCTTACTACAATACCCACTGTCAAAACGCCACCCATCCCTACCCTGGCATTATAGGGGCGCTGGCCACTCTAGCACAGCAGGGCTATAAAATGGCGGTGGTGTCCAACAAGCCGGACACTGCGGTAAAGGCCCTGTGCCGGTCCTATTTTGGGAATTTGCCTGCCTGGGGCGAGGCGGGAGACTGCCCCAGAAAACCCGCGCCGGATCTTCCCCTACGGGCCGCTCAGACTTTGGGCGTTGCCCCGTGGAACTGTATCTATGTGGGCGACAGCGAAGTGGACGTGGCGACGGCAAAAAACGCGGGGATGGCCTGCCTGTCGGTGCTGTGGGGCTTTCGTGACCGCCAAATTCTAGAGCAGGCCGGTGCTAAGTATTTTTGCGCCAGCCCAGCGGAGCTTCCTAGCTGCATCGAAAGCCTTGCAACACAGGAGATTTCTCATGGCCAATGAATTTTACGCCCTACTGGGTCGAATGCGCTATATCACCCGCTGGGGGCTGATGCGCAACACATACGCAGAAAATATCCAGGAGCACAGCCATCAGGTCGCGGTATTGGCCCATGCGCTGGCTTTAATTCGCCGGGATATTCTCCAACTGCCGGGACCAGATCCGGAGCGGTGCGCCACGGTGGCGCTGTATCACGACTGCTCAGAAATTCTCACCGGCGATCTGCCCACGCCGATCAAATACGACAATCCGGAGCTTCTTTCCGCATACCGGCAGATGGAGTGCTTGGCTGGCCAGCGACTACTTTCCATGGTGCCAGAACCGCTACGGGCCAGCTATGAACCAATGCTCCAGGAAGGCGATCCAGATGTGACGCCAATTGTCAAGGCGGCGGACAAGCTGTCGGCATATCTCAAGTGCCTAGAAGAGCAGAAGTCTGGCAACCGTGATTTTGACTCCGCCGCTACGCAAACCCGGCACGCACTGGAAGCCATGGATCGGCCTGAGCTACAGTGGTTCCTTACAGAATGTCTGCCAGCCTATTCCAAAACCATAGACGAATTGCACTGTATGGAAGATTTCCACCATTGACACAGCATCTTTGGGCTGATACAATAGCATAACCAACCCACAAGGAGGAACGAAGGATGGAAAACCAGGAAAACCTGCCAGAAGAAGAGAGCATCCTGACTCTGGTAAATAGCGACGGAGAAGAGGAACGCTTTGAGTACATCGCCACGGTAAACTATCAGGAGAACGAATATCTGATTTTGCTACCGGTGGAAGACGACACCCAGATTGTAATTTTGCAGGTGGAACCGATTGACGAAGAAAATGAAAGCTATGTCTCGGTTGCAGATGACGCCACGTTAGAGGCTGTATATGCCCTATTCAAGGAACAGTACAAAGACGTTTTTACTTTTGAAGACTGAGCTGGATTCCAGAATTCGGTCAAATTTTTTGTAAATACCACGTCATACTTCCAGCTGGAGAGCCATGCTTTCCGGCTGGAATGCTTATAACACGGGTTATTTTATAATTATGGTTACCTGGGCTTCATTCGGTGAAAAAAATCCTTCTAATTGTAAATTACGCCATTAAGGGAATTCAGGCCGCTTCACGGACAATTTTTTTGAAAAATCCAAAAAATTCATTTGCTATTTGTGTCATTTTCGATTATAACTAAATGAGAATGAAATGAGGTGTCTGTATGACGTTATCTGATCGCGCTGAGTTGAAACGCAAAGCTCGTTCCGCTCTGGATGGCGCAGGTTACTCGCATCGGAAGTTCGTTTTGCTGCATACCGGCGGTATCCTGGTGGTGAATCTTGTTGTAAGTCTATTGATCGCTGCCATTGGCAATCAAGTTAATGAGTCCGTTGGATTGGGCGGGATGCAGACAAGAGCATTTTGGTCTACCCTGGAAAATCTCCTACTGGCAATTATACCCCTGGTAATTTTATTTTGGGATGCTAGTTATTATCATATCTCCATGGGATTTGCCCGAGGTAACCAAATGTTGCCCAAAGATCTGCTGGCAGGGTTTCGCCGCCCGATCTCTGTACTGGGCTGTTCCCTGTTGCCGGGGCTACACTATCTGGCCCGCGGAATTCTATGTACCCTGTTGGCATCGGTTTTGTTCTCCATGTCGCCTTTTGCCCAGCCTCTTATGGATCTGGTGCAGCAGCTGCCCACGCAGCTGGTAAACGGTGAACTGATGTATGTGCTGGACGAGGCTACACAGGAATTGATTGCACAGCAGGCAGCTCCCATGATGATCATGTGCTTTGTCTTGTTCATTCCCATCGCCGCACCTGTATTCTACCGGTACCGGCTAAGCATGTACCTGCTCCTGGATGACAAAGAACGTGACGCGCTGAGCGCCCTGCGGGGCAGCCGCTGGCGTATGCAGGGCCGCAAAGTAGAGCTATTCCGACTGGATTTGAGCTTTTGGTGGTACTACCTGCTTCAACTCGCAGTCACTGCAGTTTGTTATATAGACTTCTGGCTCCCCATGTTGGGAATCCAACTACCGGTAAATGGACCAGTCCTTGCCATTGCCGCTTATCTGGTGTACGCAGTATGCCAGCTTACTTTGGATTTTTTGGCAAAAAACCAAGTGCAAACTACCTATGCCATTGCCTACGACACGATCTTATCCGCCGTTGAAACACCTCAGCAGTCAAAAGAGATCTGAGTACAATTTAAAAACCCTGGGGTAAAATGTGCATTTCCCCAGGGTTTTGTTTCAAAATGGCGGTAATTCCCTCCGCCATCCATGGAAAAACTGCCCTGATTTTTCGACATTTCCTTCGAGTATATCCGACGCATTGCGGCATATTAAAACCGCAGACGAAATTGGAGGGCGGGAATATGAAAAAAACTGGCATTTGCGCAGCGTTGGCTGCGCTTTGTGTCTGGCTGCTGGCTGTGCCAGTGCTGGCAGCCCAGCGACTGGTTCCCGTGGGACAGGTAATCGGTTTGGAGCTGTCCGACGGAACTGTGACAATAGCAGCTTTTGCCGACTCGATTGGAGACGGCGCCAAAGCTGCTGGACTACAAATTGGCGACGAGATCATAAAAGCAAATCAAAACGAAATTCACGGGGCAGCGGATCTGTTAGAAGCACTATCCCGGTCTGACGGCGCTGTGGAGCTGACGATTTTACGCAATGGTACAGAACACACCTTGCGCGTTCATCCCGTCGCCACAGCCCTTGGCCCAAAACTGGGCGTGTACCTGCGGGAAGGCATTTCTGGAATTGGAACCGTCACATGGTATGATCCCGCTTCTGGCCGGTTCGGCGCTTTGGGCCACGGCGTCAATGACAGTGCTGGCCGGCTTCTAGAGATGGTGGAAGGAACTGCCTACGACGCCTCCGTACAGAGCATTCAAAAAGGTCGCGTTGGCACACCGGGGCTGCTTCGCGGGCAGGTTGATACAGAGCAGGTCGTTGGACCACTTTATGCCAATACGGAGCGGGGAATTTTTGGTACCACCCAATCGCCATGGCTGGGAGAAGCACTTCCCCTGGCGGAGTTGTCGCAGATTCACACAGGAGAAGCTTCCATTTTATCCAACATCCACGGCAATCTAATTCAGGAATATCATGTGGAGATCCTTAAGCTCTATCCCCGAGCTAAGCAGGATGGCCGTAATTTGTTGCTGCGGGTTACCGATCCAGCACTGCTTACCACCACCGGCGGTATTGTTCAGGGAATGTCCGGATCCCCAATCATTCAAGATGGCCGTTTAGTAGGTGCGGTAACCCATGTATTGGTGAACGATCCTACTACGGGTTATGGCATTTTTATTGAAAATATGTTGGATGCAGCAGCATAATACGATTGGGAGGAGCCCTATGGCATCCTCCCAATCCTTTTATCATAATTCTCTTTGTTCAAGGAAGCTGTTGCATGCACATCTCGATAAAGACCATCCAGCGCATAAAAAGTCACAGAACTTTTTATAACCCTGGCGGCATGACTGCAATACCAAGCTCCCTAATTTTCTGACGAATGCTTAACAGGTCGTCGAAGGTTTCCGGCCGTTTGGAGATATCCCGCAACAGCGCAGATGGATGATAAATTGCCGTCATCCATACTCCCTTCCGCTCCACCCAGGTTCCATGCTCTCGGGTAATTCGAAAATTGGGATCTAGAATCCGTTTTGCGGCAATTCGGCCCAGGCATATAATGATCTTTGGCCGAAGCAATGCCACCTGATTGCGTAGATAAGCAATACAGGCATCCTGTTCTTCTTCCTTCGGATCCCGGTTGCGAGGTGGACGGCATTTGACAATGTTGGCAATATAACAGTTGTGCCTGCTTAGATCAATAATCGATAGCATATCATCCAAAAACTGTCCAGCAGGGCCAACAAAAGGCTCCCCCTTCAAATCCTCCTGCTCTCCGGGCCCCTCTCCAATGAACATGATCTGCGCATTCCGGGGTCCGACACCAAACACCACATGATGTCTTGTGGAACACAAGCCGCATTGATTGCAGCTCATACATCGCTGTTCCAGCGCTTCCCAATCTAACATTGCTACCGGCTCCTTCTGCGATCTCTGCGGCGGCGGCGATGTTTTGCCCGCCGAACCGAATTGCAAATCGCCAGCACCACTGTTAGCAACAAAAATACCGCCACAAGCCCGCCCACAAACAAAGCGGCTACAATTGCATAATCCTTCCAAGTCTTTTCCTGTTTGGTCGGTTCCTGGTTTTGAGCATTTTGCTGTAGTTGGGAGGCAGATTCACTCACCGGTTCCACTGGATTGACTGACAGCAAAGCGGTTTGAGACAGGCAGTAATCCTGATACCAGGCACATACTGTTCCAAGCTCCGTCTCCGCTTCCATAGGCGCAGTTAATTCCTGGTCATTGCGCACATAGTCCCAGCGCAAATCCTCCATTTTATAGTCCACCGGCAGTGCCACCTGGACTGTCTGCGCAGGATGGCCCACCGTTTCATTGGCGCCCCCAGTCACAGAAAATTGGCCCACGGTTTGGGATTCCGAAATGGCATCCACCAACGTAAAATTGGAGAAACCGTAGTCCAACAGCTTTTCTGTCTGAACAAAGTTGCCGTAGGCCTGAACCGTCACACCATCGCCCTGGTAGATATTCTCGCCGCCCAGAACCACGCTGAGCAGATTCAGATCTCCATCCTCGGCTGTGCAGACCAGGCACCGGCCAGCAGGCGTTGTAAAGCCGGTCTTACCACCCACCACTCGCTGGTCATAGTAGCCCTCCGTCCGGCTGGTATTGATAAAATAATTGGTTGACTCCAGCGAACGAACGTCGGACATATTGGTGGCGGGAACATCGTATTGTGCCGTGGCGTACAGCGTTTGAAACATCGGCTTCTCCAGCGCCGCCAACATGATTTTTCCCAGATCCCGGGCCGTTGTATAGTGGTTCTCGTCGTGCAGCCCATGGGGGTTGGCAAAATGGGTATTGGTACAGCCCAGCTCCTGCGCCCGCTGGTTCATCAGGGCAATAAAGGCATCCTGGCTACCGGACACATACTCCGCAATCACAGCGGCAGCGTCGTTGCCAGAAGACACCATCATACAATACAACAGATTTTCCAGGGTCATCTGCTCGCCGCTTTGCAAATAGACAGTACTGCCGTCCGGATCAATGCTGGAAACAGCTTCAGAAGAAACCGTAATCGTATCGGTCAACGTACCGTTTTCCAGTGCCAACAAACAGGTCATAATCTTGGTCACACTGGCAGGGTACAGCTTCTGATCAGGATTAATCGTGTAAAGCATGGTGCCTGTATTCATCTCGTACAGCAAAGCCGCTTTCGCGTCCACCGTCAAATCGTCCCCATCGGTTAGCGCGTAGTGGGCGTCCATGGAATGGACGCCACTGGCAATCGACGGGTCCTCCAAAAGCGCTTCTGGCACTGAAGCAGCGGCCACCTGACCGCAAAACGGCTGAAGCACCAAAACAACAAATAGAATCCAACAAAGAACTCGACAATTTCTCATGATTTTTTCACCTTGTTTCCTGTTATGCTCTTGTCCTAAAGTAAAAACCTGTGTATAATGGAATATCATTATAACATTTATTTTACATCGCGTCAATGTGGGAGGTCTGCTCGAATGAAAAAACGTAGCTCATATATTCTTTTCGCATGCACGGCCCTGTTCGCAGTTTTTACTGTCGGCTTTTTTCTGGGCCGCAACAGCGCCGCCCCCATCATTACCGTTTCTCCGGTTCCTCCGTCCCAGCCTACCACAGAAACCATAGCCGCCAAACCCGCTGCGGTGGTTTTGGAGAAGCCTGCTGACGCAACCAACCCGGAAGTTACATCTGCTGCAATAGAAACGCAGGGACTTTTGAATATCAACACTGCCAGTCTTTCGGAACTAACCGCGCTGCCCGGTGTTGGGGAGATCATTGCTTTGCGCATTATAGACTACCGGCAAACCAATGGGCCATTTCAGCAGATTTCGGATCTTCTCAACGTGGAGGGAATTGGAGAAAAGCGATTGGAAGCTTTGCTTCCACTGATTACCGTAGGAGGTTAATATGGCAAAAATATTAGTTGTAGACGATGAAGCACTACTGGTCAAGGGCATACGATTTAATTTGCAAAATGAGGGCTATGACGTGGTCACTGGCTCCGATGGTCTGGAAGCCATTCAGCTAGCACAGGATCCCGAGGTCAGGCTGGTTATTTTAGATGTGATGATGCCAAATATGGACGGCCTTGCCGCCTGTGATAAAATCCGAGAATTTTCCAATGTACCGATCATTCTGCTCACCGCAAAAGCCGATGATATGGACAAGCTCATCGGCTTTGATCATGGGGCAGACGACTATTTAACCAAGCCCTTTAACATTTTGGAGCTGAAAGCCAGAATCCGGGCGCTGCTGCGGCGTGCCGGTCAAGCGGAGGCCCAGCAGAGCGCACATGAGCTGGTGATTGGCTCAATCCGTCTGGATTTAGACGCCAGAAATGCCTATCGGAACGGGGTTTTGGCGGATCTCACCGCCAGAGAGTTTGATGTCATCGAATTTTTGATGCGCAATCCCAATCGGGTCTATTCCCGGGAAGCGCTGCTGGATACCATCTGGTCCTATGAATACCGAAGTGACATCCGTACTGTGGATGTACACATCCGGCGGCTTCGGGAAAAATTGGAGGAAAATCCGGCGGAGCCAAAACACATTATGACGAAGTGGGGCGTTGGCTATTATTTCCAAAAGTAAACCTGGAAAACAGCAGCATTTTGGCAGTTCTCAGTTCCGGTATGCCATGATTTATGTGCTGATCACATTAGTAGTCCTGCTGTTTTTAAATCTGTACTCTACCAGAACCATTCAAACTCTATTCTATAAAAGTAAACAGGCTTCCATGATGGATAAACTTCAACTGGTTTCCACGGAAATCAACCGGCAGGAGGTTCTCAATACCGACGCGGTGGCCGAGGCCATATCCAGCCTGGACAGCTTGCGCGTCACCCGGCTGCTGGTGTCCGATCCCAATGGAGTCGCAGTTTATGATTCCATGGACGGCGCCGCCGTGGGACAGTATATTCTGTATCCAGAGATCGTGACCGCGCTGGAAGGCAACGATATGTTTTCCTGGCAATACCGGGACAGCGTGATGACCTCCCAAGCAGCGGCGCCGCTGATGGATTACGATCAACTGGTTGGCTGTGTATATATGATGGAATCCGACAGCGCCCAGGGCGCTCTGATCAATTCCCTGCAGAACAATATCCTCTCTATCACCGTGGGTCTGGAGCTGGTGGTTCTACTGTTCAGCCTGCTGTTCTCCAGGGCCTTTTCCCGGCGGCTACGGCGAGTGATGTCCTCCATGCGAGTCATCCGGGAGGGAGACTATTCCCACAGAGTGGTCATGGGCGGTCACGATGAGTTGACCGTATTGGGGCAGGAATTTAATGATTTGACTGAGCGGCTTCAGGATTCCGAGCAGACACTTCGCCAATTTGTTTCCGACGCCTCCCATGAGCTAAAAACACCTCTGGCTTCGATTAAACTGTTGGCCGACTCTATTTTGCAAAATCAGATGGATCGTGATACCATTTGCGAATTTGTGGGAGATATTGGAAACGAAGCGGACCGGCTTACCCGAATGTCGGAAAAGCTGTTATCCCTGAGCAAAATGGACAGCCAGGACACCGGGGAATACGAAATTACTTATATCGCCCCCACCGTGGAACGGGTGGCAAAGATGTTAGCTTCCATTGCTTCCCAGGCCCAGGTGCGAATTGTTCCACAGCTAGAGCAGGACTGCTCCGTTTTAATTATGGAGGACGATCTGTATCAGATTCTGTTTAATTTAGCAGAAAACGGAATTAAATACAACCGTCCTGGCGGCACCCTGACCATCCGGCTGGAGCGTCAGGCGGATAACGCCGTCCTACAAGTCATTGACACGGGCATGGGCATTCCCGAGGCGTCTATCGGCCATATTTTTGAGCGATTTTACCGGGTGGACAAGGCCCGCTCCCGGCAAAGTGGCGGCAGCGGACTGGGTCTGGCCATTGTACACAGTATGGTACTGCGAAATCGGGGGCAAATCCATGTGGAAAGCGCCCTTGGCGCGGGAACGGTGTTTACAGTTACATTTCCAATTTTTGATGTGGAGGAGGACTGTCTGTGAGACGCTGCCTTATTTTTCTGCTGGGACTTTCCATTCTGTTCTCCTTAATCGCCTGTGTTGCAGAGGCGCCGGATCTAACAGCATCCACTAACTTTTTTTACCGCCGTGTCGAGCCGGATTACGACGCTGTAGACGGTATGATTGCCTCGGAGCGTCGGAATATTTTGGGCGTCGAAGACAATCTGAAAGCCATGCTTCAGCTCTACTTTGACGGGCCGCAGGATGCGGCGTTGATCTCGCCCTTTCCAAAAAATCTGACTGTGTCACATATTTGGCAACAGGATACTGGGATCCTGCTGGATCTAAGTCCGGAGCTTCAAACCATGTCCGGTATCGACCTGACCCTTGCCTGCGCTTGTATCAGCATGACCTGCTTTGATTTGACCGAGGCGGAAACTGTTTCCCTGCGGGTACCCGGGCAACTGCTCAACGGGCAACCAATCCTGTCTATGAGCCGCGCCAACCTGCTGCTGTATGACAACAGCCTGGAGCAGCTTCAGCAGCCGGTTACCCTATATTATACCGACAGCGAGCGCCGTTTTCTGGTCAGCCACGATGTGGCAATCTCCCAGGGATCTCTGGCGGATACCTGCGTGCAAATGGTTTCCCTGCTTCTAAAGCCGCCGGAAGGCTTGATCTCTCCCCTACCCGCAGGTACCAAGGTTTTAGACGCCAGCATCCGCAGCGGAGTTTGCACCATAAATCTGTCAAGTGAGTTTGAAACCAACGCATTTTCTGAACAGACCGCCCAGAGGATCACCTTGCTCTCCATTGTCAACACCTTGACCCAACTCGATGGGGTGGATTCTGTAAAATTCGCCACCAATGGAAATCGGCTATTCCACTATGTATCCATCTCCACCAGTTCTCCCTTCGTCTGGTGCGAAGATGCCATTGGCCCTGCCAGATCTAGTGTGAACGAGTTTGACGTAACTCTGTATGTAACCGGCGAATCCGATACCAGACTCCTACCGGTTCCCACCGCTGTCCGGCTGACAACTGGGGCATCCCAAGCAGAACAGTCTCTGCTGGCACTGTTGGAATTTGAAAACATAAACGGCTACTTGAATCCCATATCCAGCGGCACCGTTTTGGAGGATCTGTCCACGCAGGACGGAAATTGCTATGTCACCCTGAGTGGAAGCATATTGCACCAGACAGAGGGGATGCAAACCGCAGTCCACGCAATTGTGGCCACCCTTTGCAGCTTGGAGGATATTCGTACTGTTACGCTGATTCCCGCCGGGCCGGTGGAGGAAACGCTATCCGGGTTCTTCAATCAGCCCTATGTCCCTTCGATATCTTGGTTCTCATAATTGTTGTTACGTTTTTGTAATTTACCCTTGCACTTTTTGTAATTGTTTGTTATGATAGGGAGGTGAGAAAGGAAGGGATTGGGTTTGCGCTTGATTTCATGGAACGTCAACGGCCTTCGCGCTTGTATGCAGAAGGGGTTTCAGGCCGCTTTTACAGAGCTGAACGCGGACTTCTTCTGTCTACAGGAGACAAAACTACAACCAGGCCAGCTCGCTCTAGAGCTACCAGGTTATCAGCAGTATTGGAGCTACGCTGAGAAAAAGGGTTACTCCGGTACGGCAATTTTCACTCGCTCAGAACCAATGTCCGTTGAATATGGACTCGGCTGCCCGGAGCTAGACCAAGAGGGCCGGCTCATTTCCCTGGAGTATCCTAACTTTTTCCTGGTTACCTGCTATACACCCAATGCACAGCGTGGTCTTGCCCGGTTAGAGCACAGGCTAAAATGGGACGACGCCTTCCGGCAATATCTCAAAGCGTTGGATGGGCGAAAGCCTGTGATCGCCTGTGGGGATTTGAATGTGGCGCATCAGGAAATCGATTTAAAAAATCCCGGTCCCAATCGGGGAAACGCCGGATTTTCCGATGAGGAGCGGTCCAGCTTTGACCAGCTCCTGCAAAGCGGCTTTACAGATACCTTCCGTTACCTACATCCAGAGCAGATTGGCGCCTACACCTGGTGGAGCTACATGTTCCACGCCAGAGAGAATAATGCGGGATGGAGAATCGACTATTTTCTGACCTCGAATCGGCTACAAGCGCGGATCACTTCCGCCGCGATTCACAGCCAGATCTTCGGTTCAGATCACTGTCCTGTGGAATTGGAATTGAATTGGGAGGGTATCTAAACATGAAAAAGATGACGCATCTCTTGGCGCTGCTGTGCTGTTTGCTCCTGGTCGTTGGACTAACCCAGCCTGCGGCTGCCTACTCCAACGATCTAATCGATGGCTGGGCCATAAAAGAAGTCACTGCTATGGCCGACCTGGGCCTCATTCCACAGGAGTTGGCCGGGTCCGATCTGCGCCTGCCCATCTCCCGGCGGTTGATGTGTCAAATCGCCATGTTGTCCTATGAAAAGCTCACTGGGCAGACGGTTTCTCTCCCCCAATCCCATCCCTTTACAGACACTACGGAACCGGCCATCGAAAAAGCTGCGGCCGTCGGTTTGACAGATGGCGATGGAGATGGCAAGTTCCGCCCCAATGATACCTTGACCCGGCAGGAATTCTTCTGTTTTGTCGGTAAATTTCTAAAGGTCATTCAGTTCCCTCTAACCGACGATCTATATGCTGATTTAAGCGGGTTTTCCGATACCGGAAACATAGCCCGTTGGGCCAAAGATTACACCGCTTTGTGCGTCGGTACCGGTGTGGTCCAGGGAACCGGCAACGGCCTTGCCCCCACCGCCAAGACCAAAGCAGAAGAAGCCATTATGATGTTCTACAGAGCGTATCAGTTGGCTGTCTCCTATTGGGAGAAAAATAATGAGAACAATTCCGCCAATGGTCCATCAAATGGCGATAGCTTTGCACAAGCATTTCCCAACACCAGTAGCTGGGCAGTACCGGAGATTCAAGCGATGGAGCAGCTCGGGCTGATTCCTTCCTCTGTCAAAGGGACCTCGATGCAGGGCCCAATCACCCGGGGAAGTATGTGCAAAATGGCGGTGTCGGCCTACCGCAAGCTGTCCAATCAGCCCAATTTACAGCCCTCCCAGAGTTCTCCCTTCCAGGATACCCAGGATCCCGATATTGTGTTGGCGGCGGAGCTAAAAATTGTCAACGGCTACACCGACGGGACGTTTGGCCCAAATAAATCCATCACCCGGGAGGAATATTTTAAGATCACAATGTGCTTGCTTTCCGCTTTGGGCTACCCCTATCAGGACGATCAGGTTGTGAATCTGGGAGAATTTGGAGATGGCAATTCGGTCAGCAATTGGGCAAAGCCTTCGGCAAGGCTTTTGATCAGCCTCGGTCTGCTGAAGGGCAGCGGAGGAAATCTGAATCCCAAAACCGCCATTGTCTGCCAGGAGGCTATCGCCTTGTTCTACCGAAGCTATCAGTTTATGTCGGTATGGGATGCCGATAGCCAGGCGGACCCCCGGCCCCCTGTCTCCCGGCAGCTTGCCGAAGAGCTGGTTGACCATGCCATGCAGTTTGAGGGTTATCCCTATGTTTATGGCGGGCAATCGCCTTCCGGCTTTGATTGCTCCGGATTCGTGTGGTATAACTACAAGCAGTTTGGCTACTCTCTCAATCGTACCGCCGACCGGCAGTATTCCAATGGCACGCCGGTTCGCAAGTCGGAACTGCTTCCCGGCGATCTGGTGTTCTTCACACAGAATGGGTCCAGCATCTCTCATGTGGGCATTTACGTGGGAAATAATATCATGCTCCATGCGTCCACCTCCTCCACCGGTGTGATATTATCCGATCTCTCCTCATCGTATTATCTCAATCATTATTACGGAGCAGTTCGAATTATCGCTACATAAACGCTACGCGGCCGCCGGCAATTTGCCGGCGGCCGCAAAACATTTTCCTGTGGCGCACGAGACGCATTTGATCACATATAGCGCGGCTGGCTTCAGCGAGAACCATGCGGCGCTTTTTCTGTAACATACATTTGTTCAACATCTTCGCCGGAGAAAAGCTCCGCCCATTGGCAAAATCAGAACTCCCCTGCGGCATACATTACTGCCGACAGGGCGCAAAGCGGCGCTGTCTCACACCGAAGAATCCGGCGGCCCAAAGTGCACACCGTAAATCCCATCTCCCGGGCCTGCTGAACCTCCGCTTCCTCGAGGCCGCCCTCCGGGCCGGTCAGAATACTCACAGTTGACCACGGCGTACGCTCCAAAGCCATCTGTAACGTCGTCGCTTGCTCATTTTCATAAAACAGCAACGGCATATCCGTCCTTGCCCCCCGGGCCAAAGCCTGCTGGAAGCTGGGCAGGAGCACAACCTGGGGAATCCGCCCCCGCCCGGATTGCTCCGAAGCCGAGCGGGCAATTTTCTGCCAACGCTCCAACTTTTTGTCCAGATTTTTCTCGTCCGGCCGGGAGATGCTGCGAGCAGAAGGAAACGCCACAATCTCACAGGCCCCTAGCTCCGTTGCCTTTCGAATCACGTGCTCCAGCTTGTCGGCCTTTGGAAAGGCCATATACACACTGACATGTACCTTAGCCTCAGAGGCAGCCTCCCGCTGTTCCTGAACGACCAGGCTGACCTGCCCGGGACTTACATGACTGATGGTGCACAGGCACTCCCTGCCCTCCCCGTCGCTGACCAGAACCTGCTCTCCCACCTTCAGGCGAAGCACTTTGGCGTGGGCCGCGTTCTCTCCGGTCAACGTTAGAAAACTGCCGGTCAATTCCCCTGCCGTCATAAAAAACCGTGTCATGGAATCCCTCCATGTTCTATCAAAATAAATCCCGAACGCTGGCGCGCCCAGGATAATCCTATAAAAATCAGACACTTTTTAAATCTTCTCTTTTGATACGCCACCCAAATACCAAATCAAAGATCCAAAAAGGGGTTCGATTTGGAAAGGAACCGTGACAAAAAAGTGAAACGTGACTTTAAAAAAGCCGCCGCGAACAATAGAATGTCCACGGCGACATGGTGCGAGAGAGGGGACTCGAACCCCCACGGCGTCGCCACACGCACCTCAAACGTGCTTGTCTACCATTCCAACACTCTCGCATACCAGCGAAGCTATTGTAGCCTATTTTCTCCCATTTGTCAACCGAATTTTTTCATTCTGCACAGCATGGTTTTGGAGAGAAGCGCCGGATTTATACGTCTGTTCTATTTGCACAGAAATAGGGTATTCCCATAGGATGAATTGCAGAAGGAGGTGCGCTTTATGCATCAAAATAGCAATTGTTTCTACATTCCCGTGGAGGAATCCAATCCCCGGCCCTTTGTAGCAAATCTTGACGCCGCAGCCAGACGTCACGCCAGTCATCACACAATGCTTTGGAAAGGTCACAATTTACAGCTCTGCTTAATTTGTGTCCCGGTAGACGGAGAAACCGGTCTACAGGTCTGTTCGGAAACGGATCAGATTTTTCAGGTTGTATGCGGTAACGGTATGGTTCTAATGGGGCCTTCCAAAAACCGGTTAAACGATCAGCAGCCCATTTCCGCCGGATATGCGGCTTTCATTCCCGCAAAAACCTGGCATAACATCCGAAATACCGGGCCATGTCCTCTGAAAATTTGCACCATTCATACTCTATCCCATCCGTAAAAACTCCAACATCCCATCTGTAAGCGGCAAACGCCGCGAGATATTTGACACACTGGCCAAATTCGTCTTTGAAGAAATGCACAGGGCCGGTTGCGCGCCAACCACGAGTGGTTTGGTGCACAACCGGTCCTTTTCGTTGGGATAGGCCTGTGTTTCCATCTTGCAAGCTGGTCTTTTCAGCCCGGGAGTCGCATAAGGTGTTTCATACAACTGAATTTGAGGTGGTACTGATGGAACATACAACCAACCAAATCTTGCTGCGAGGCAGCCTCCAGACGCTTCCGGAATTCTCCCACGAAAACCACGGACGAAAATTTCTTCGGTTCCTCCTAGAGGTTCCCCGGCTTTCCGGCGCTGTGGATATCCTCCCTGTGATCGCAGAGGAACCACTCCTGGATCAGCTGGATCCATCCGGCGGCGCCATGCTCACCATTACCGGGCAAATTCGATCTCATAACACCAGAGTTGACGGCGTGCGCCGGCTGCTGATTTTCGTATTTGCTACAGAAATCCAGGTGGAGGACGGCGAACCGCTCAACCAGGCCCTGATTGTTGGCCAGCTGTGTAGAGAGCCGGTTTACCGCCGAACGCCTCTGGGCCGGGAGATTTGCGATGCTATGCTGGCAGTTCCCCGGGCGTTTCGCCGGGCGGACTACCTTCCCTGTATTCTGTGGGGTCGGATGGCCCAGGAGATCTCCCAATGCCACATCCGGGACACCATCTCCATCCAAGGGCGGCTCCAAAGCCGAATCTATACCAAGCTGACGCCAGAAGGGCCTGAGGAGAGGACTGCCTATGAGATCTCCGCCCTCTGTGCCCAGCAGCTACAGGAGGATATTCAAGAGCAGGCAAATTCCGACGCCAACCAGGGTGGGTAGCAAAAACGCCAAAACTGTCTGAAACAGACTTCCCGTCTCCTTTTTAACCGTCAGCAAGGTGGTAGCGCAGGGCCAGTGGAGCAGGGTGAAAACCATGGTCAACAAGGCGGTTTTGGCAGTCCAGCCAGCCCCCAGCACCATGGCACTTTCCATGCCGGACACCCCCCGCAAACTACCCGCGCCGGTGAGCGCCATCAAGATTACCGGCAGTAGCAACTCATTGGCTGGAAATGACAGCAAAAATCCCAATAAAATGACACCGTTCATTCCAAGCAGGCCTCCTATGGGCTCCAGCAGCTTTACAAGCTGGCCCAGTACCGGAGAATTGGCCAGCAGCCAAAGCACCAATCCTGCCGGCGCCGCCACCGATACCGCCCGCATGGCCACAAACACCGTCCGGTCCAGCAGGGATCTGACCAAAATCTGACCAATTCTCGGCTTTCGAAACGGCGGCATTTCCATCACAAAGGTACTGGAACTGCCCCGGAACACGGTCTTGCTCAGAAGGCCGGAGACGCCCATTGCACTGATAACCCCCAACAGCACAAAGGCCGCTACCAGCAGCGCCGCGCCCACCTGGGGAAAAAACAGGCTGCCTAAGATAATCAGCGTGGGAAACCGGCCGTTACAGGGTACAAACGCATTGGTCACAATCGCCAGCGCCCGCTCCCTTGGAGAGTCGATAATGCGGCAGCCAGTGACGCCTACCGCATTGCACCCCAATCCCATACAGAGCGTCAGCGCCTGCTTTCCACAGCCGCCACAGCGGCTCATACCGGGATCCAATAAAAACGCCACGCGGGGCAGATAGCCGATGTCCTCCAAAATTGTAAACAGGGGAAAGAAAATCATCATCGGTGGAAGCATTACCGCGATCACCTGGGCGCAGGTGGAATAGATTCCGTCCAATAGTAGCCCCGTCAGCCACCCAGGCAGGGGCGCGCAGAGAAGCTGGAGCAGATCATAGAAACGATTGAATAGCACTTCCAGCAGCTCTGACGGATAATTTGCCCCCCATACAGTCAGCCAGATCACCCCCAGAAGCAGCAACAACATCAAAGGAATCCCCAACAGCCGCCCAGTGAGAAGTTGATCTATCCGCTTCTGACGCGCAACCGATTTGGTAGGTGTGCGGATGACGCACTGGGCTGCAATCTCTTCGGCCGCAGCTACCGCATCCACAGGTGGTGTGATGGGATTGCAAATCTGCCGGCCGCTGGCCACATCGGCCATCGCCTGTTGCAGTTCTTCCACGCCCTTCCGGCTTCCGGCAGCGGTGAGCACCACGGGAATTCCCAAAATTTCGCTCAGCTTGCCGCCATCCACCTGCGTTCCCTGGCGCATGGCCTCATCCATCAAATTGACACATAGGACAACCTGTTTTGTTAGCCCCAGAATCTGCAAAAGTAGGATCAAATTCCGCTCTAGGCTTCCGCCATCGCAGACCACAATAACGCAGTCCGCCTCCTGTCGTGCCAAATAGGAGGCGGCAATCTGTTCGTCTTCTCCACCTCCGGACAATGCATAAGTACCAGGCAGATCCACCATACGATAGGTTTTCCCACCGTAGGTCATATACCCCACCGCAACACCCACAGTCTTCCCTGGCCAATTCCCGGTATGCTGATGTAGCCCAGTTAGGCAATTAAACAGCGTGCTCTTTCCAACGTTGGGATTCCCCGCCAGCGCAATAATCTCTTGCTTTTCCATCAGCACACCTGCTTTCCCACAATGTGGCGCAGGTCCCAACGGCGCATTGCCAATACAGTGCCACGCAATTCCAGCGCCAGCAGCCCGCCTCTAGCACTACGGCAGCGGCAGCGAACCAATGTGCCAGGCACCATCCCAAAATCGCGCAAACGCAGCCGCAATGAATCCGCCAAGTCCAATCGTATGATAACGGCCTGCATCCCTGGCCGTAAACAGTCCAATGTCAGTTCCACAATCATCCCTCCATGCAGTCACTATCCCATTGTATCAGACCAGGGATCAAAATGTGCAAAAAAGGTAAAACCATGGCTCCCAGAGCGAAAAAACTCGTTCTAGGAGCCATGGTATTTTCTTTTCCCGCCTATCTCTTCTCGTATGCCAGCATCCGCAGCAGAATTGTCGCTGCCTCCGCCCGGGTCGCCGTCCCGTTGGGCCGCAGAGTTCCGCCGGTGTCTCCTTTGATCAAACCAGCCTTTACCGTGGCATTCACATAAGGCCGCGCCCAACCCGAAACCTGCGTTCCGTCAGAAAATTGGGCCGTCATATTAGAATTCTCCGGCAGAGGGAACCCCCGGTATTTCATCATGCAGCTGATCAGCTTGCACAGCTCCTGACGCGTAATTTTCCCGTTGGGCTGGAAGCAGCCGTTGGGATATCCGTTGACAATCCCCGTCCGGTACGCCCATTCCACCGCTTGCGCGTAGTAGGCTCCGTTGGGTACGTCCGAAAAAGAATTGGTCCGCTTGTTGTCGTTTTTCAGAGGTTGTCCCGCATAGCGGTAGAGTAGGGTCACCATCATGCCCCGGGTCAGAGAATCGCCAGGCGCGTAACGGTAATCACCCAGGCCGTTCATCAGACCCAGTTGAGATACCTGATCCACAGCATCGCAGTACCATGCGCCGGGAAACACATCTACAAACACATTGCCCCGAACGGAATAGTATAGCCGTACCTGGGCACTGTTGCTAAACTGGTCACCACCGGCCATGGCCCGCACCACAACACCAGGCTCCAAGGTCACGGGACCGGAATACTTCCGTGCCAGTACCGCCGGGTCCGTGTCGTCCAGGGTGTACAGCAGGGAAGCGCCCGCTGTGTCGGTACGCATGGTCAGCACACCGTTCTCAATGGTCACAACCGGCGTTTTCGCCTGCTGGCGGAAACCGTCCTGGGTCAATTTCTGGCTGACCTGAGCGGACCGGCTACCGTTGAGGTTAAAGGCCGCTACGGCATACACGGTGCAAGGACTGGACACCAAAAACGGTCCAGTATACTTCTGGCTCTGGGCCGTGAACCGGTCGCCCGAGGTGTTGTAGTAGATCGTAGCGCCCTTCTGCGCCGAGATGCTCACCTGTATGCCGCCATTGACCGCCCGATATGTAATCTCCGGTTTTTGAACCGCGCCCAAATCCGTAGTGCTTTCTCCGCAGCTATAATAGGTCGTGGCGTTGCACAAGGTGACCCCACGGCGGCGGAACAGCTCATTGACAGTCACAAATTCATAGCCCTGGGCTTGAAGAACGTCAATCGCCTGCAAAGCCCCGTCCACGGATGTGGAATGGATGTCGTGAACCAAAATAATGGAGCCGTTTTTCGCATCCTTCACAATTCGATCTTTCACCGTCTTGGCGTTCCGGTCTTTCCAGTCCTGGGGATCTACCGACCAATAAATAAACGGCGTGTTTACCACATTGCGCACCCGGTCGTTGGCATTGCCATAGGGCGCTCTGGTCACATAGCTGGTGCCGCTACCACAGGCCTTGTCAAAAACCGCATAGCTTTTGGTAAACTGGGCTTTGACGTCGCTGTTGCCCAGCTTTGTCAAATCCGAATGATCCCAGCTGTGGCAGGCCACCTGATGGCCCTCGTCATACTCTCGTTTGATCTGTGCCAGATAGCCGCTGGCCCGGTTTCCTACCAAGAAAAAAGTCGCTTTCGCACCACGGGCCTTCAGGCCATCCAGCAGCCGGTTGGTATCGGGACCCGGGCCGTCATCAAAGGTCAACGCCACCAGCTTGGTACCTGCTGCCGCAACGGTTGGCGCCGGGACAAGGGTACACAGCAACAGCATTGCAAGCAAAAGACATAAAATACGTTTGGACATTACAATCACTCCTTTCAATCTTCTTCTGTATTATAGTATTTTCTTCCAAAAATAACAACAAAAAAAGGGTTAAGTTTTGTCAGATAATGTAATTCCTTTTTTTCCGTTTTGATACGAAAGCCGGGCGCCCTCCAATCTGCTCAAATAGGCAAACGGTTCGCCTGGCGACAGTGGAATAAACAGTTCCTCCGGCCGGCGGCGGTTTTCCTCCAGCGTGAAGCTGGGCGTTCCCTGAGGAAAATGCTTGCAGGGCCGTCGGGTATCCAACCGAAGCTGTCCACCCTCTGGCGCTAAAAGCCCCAGCTCCTGACCGTTCCAACAAAGCCGGAGCAGCGGTTCCCCTGGAACAACGCACCGGCAGCAGATCTGGTAATACAATCCCTGCCTTGTCACAACGCACTGACCAACCTTCTTTTCCCCCAGACAAACCGGCCATGTTCCTTCCATAAAAAATCACCTCTGCTGCAACCATACGCAGCAGAGGTTTGGGCTATCCCTAATTTTTCGCCTTAACCATGTAGGCCAAAGCTCACCGCAATGGCGTCGTCCACCATGGCCATTTGTCTCTCACTTAACCGGCCCATATGCTCCCGCAGGCGGCGTTTGTCGATGGTTCGAATCTGCTCTAGCAAAATCACAGAATCCTTTGTCAAGCCCACGCTGCCGCCAGCAATGTTGATATGGGTTGGCAGCCGGGCTTTTCCCGTCTGGCTGGTAATGGCGGCAGCAATAACCGTAGGAGAATGGCGATTGCCCGTATCGTTTTGTACGATCAGAACCGGCCTGGTTCCCCCCTGCTCGCTACCCACCACAGGACTCAAATCCGCATAGAAAATATCGCCCCGTTTGACTAAGCTATCCATTTACTTCACGCTCCGTGAGAAATCATGCCCTGCGCTACCGGAATGGAATCCTATGTAACGCGGCTAATTCTATTCTCCCACAGGCGGGGGAAAAATATACGGTGGCGCTTCCAAATTATTCTATGCAACCCAAGGCAAAAATCTACGCGAATCGGAAATTTTGTAGCTCCATTGACAAAATATTCGCCCCTTGCCAGGCAATCTGGGCATTTTGGGGCAGATTGTCCTGGTCCATCCAAATGTCCAGGGTCAATGCGTCCTCCTCGTAGGTATCATCAATGGTCACCCGATAACCGGCATCGTCTTCGGTTGCTGCGGTGATATAGCCGCTGCGCAGGGTGTGAACCAGCAGCCATGGTGCGCTAACTGGAGTCGTTCTACCCTCCGCCAGAATACCAAAATCCAATGCCAGTTCCTCATAGGTCAGTTCTCCCCCCACTTCGGAAATCTGCCCGGTGATCCCGGCAATGGAGGCAGGCTCTACCACCTCAAAGCTTAGATTCCCGCCGGAATCCGACTGGCAAGTCATGGTAAAGGTATATACCCGGTCCCCATAGTCCGCTGTAACCACCGTATCGAACGTACACCCGCTGGAAAGTAGCTTGGCCCGCAATTCTACCGCCCGATCCAGTCCTGAACTTCCCAAGCATCCTGACAGGAAAGCTCCGGACAATACCAGCGTCAGCAAGATTCGCTTCATAGCATCCCGCCCTATTTTAAAAGTCGCGGCAGTTCCTCCACTAGATCACTGGGAAGCATTCCATACTGGCCCAGAGCCTCCGCACACCGGTCGCCCGCCGCGCCGTGTACCCACACTGCACAGGCAGCCGCCTCCAAGGGCGCCAATCCCTGTCCGAGAAAGCTTACCAAAATTCCAGATAGCGCATCGCCGCTGCCACCCACCGCCATACCGGGATTTCCTGTGGGATTTTCATAGCACCGGCTTCCGTCGGTGATGATTGTGCGATGTCCCTTCCGGACCACAATGCAGCAAAGTTCTTTTGCCAGCTCCATGGCAGCCTGAACTCTATCTCCGGTCAAACTGCCCCCCAGCCGGGCAAACTCCCCGTCGTGCGGCGTCAAAATCGTGGGGCTCGTCCTGTCACGCAATACATCCTTATGCGCCGCCAAGCAATTTATGCCATCCGCGTCCACCACCACTGGCCCATGGAAGCTTTCCAACACAGTACGCAGCACCGCCTCCACTTGGGGCGCCCGGCCAAGTCCCGGCCCCACCAACAGCGCATCCATCTGCGGCAATTTGGTCATAAGCTCCGGTAGGGCCTGCGCCGACAGTCTGCCTTCAAATTCCGGCAGGGGAAATACCACCGCTTCATCCAGTTTAACCGCTTCAATGACATAGATGCTCTCTGGCACCCCTAAAAAAACCAGACCTGCGCCGCTTCGCAAAGCGCCTCTGGCGGCAAGGGCCGCGGCGCCGGTATAGCCCCGGCTGCCACAGAGCAGCAATATTTTCCCAAAGTCCCCCTTGTGTCCCCAGGGATCCCGGTCTGGAAGAAGCTCCCATACCGCCTCCTGACTCAAAATTCTTTTTTCCATTTTATTTTCCTCCATCCAAACACTCTGGTTACAATAGCATAATTCAAACGCATCATCAAGGAAAACAGCGCGGTTCCCTGAAAAGGAACCGCGCCGCTGCTGTCAAATTTTATTTAGAAGAGACGTTATAGTCCTTGCCTGGCAAAATGGCGTTGGCAAAAATGCCCACAACCGCCGCAATGGCCAGTGCAGTCAGCTTGATGGACACGCTGCCGACGGAGAAGGTCAATCCATCGGTAAAGCCCAGACCACAAACCATAATCACCGCAACTACAATCAGGTTCCGGCTATTGGTCAGATCCACACGATTCTCTACCAGATTCCGGACGCCAATGGCGGAGATCATACCATACAGCACAAAAGATACGCCGCCGATGATAGCGGTAGGGATCGAACCAATCACCTGGGAGACCACAGGGAAGAAGGAGATCACCACGGCAAAAATAGCAGCCAGACGGATCACCTTGGGATCGTAGACTCGGGAAAGCTCCAGCACACCGGTATTCTCTCCATAGGTGGTATTGGCAGGCCCACCTAAAACACCGGCCATCATGGTCGCCAATCCGTCACCCAAAAGCGTACGATGTAGACCAGGGTTCTCCACAAAATTGGAATCCACCGTGGCGGAGATAGAGGTCACATCGCCAATATGCTCCATCATGGAGGCAATGGCAATGGGCGCCATAACAAAAATAGAGGTCATGTCAAACTTTGCCAGCCGGAACTGCGGCAGTCCCACAACGCCGCCCAGCAATCCGGTGTCCAGTGCTTCTTTGACGCCGGCGAAGTTCACAAGTGCAGAGCCGTCCGGATTTTTCAGACCGCAGGCCATCATGATCAGCGCAATGACATACGCTCCCACGACGCCCAGCAAAATCGGCAGGATT
>CAOJND010000013.1 GCA_948439445.1 uncultured Eubacteriales bacterium
ACCTGTGACCTCATGCGTGTGAAGCATGCGCTCTAACCAGCTGAGCTAAGCCTCCAAACATATTGTTTTGGACAAAAAGTATTATACCCATACTAGCCCTGTTTGTCAAGCGTTTTTCCATGTCTGTCTGATATTTTTTATGGGGTAGAGACAAATAAAAAACAATTTTGAAAAAAAACTTGACAAACGTGGGACTACTTGTTACAATATGGAAGTTGCCAAAGACAGTAGGAGGCCTTGCCGTAATGAACGATGTTCATCCTGCCCAGGTACGTAAAAGGGTTTTTTGCGTGTCTTTCTGTCTGTTGGCAGAAAGACACTTTTTTTGGAGGTGACACACAATATGCCCAATGCGACTGTATTGGAGAGCAAGAAGGCTGTGGTCGAGACCCTGACCGGCAAGATGAAGGAGTCCACTTCCGTCGTTTTTGTCGATTATAAGGGCATCACCGTCGCCCAGGATACCGCGCTGCGTAAGCAGTTCCGGGATGCTGGCGTGGACTACGCTGTTGTGAAGAACACCCTGACCCGTTTCGCCGCCAAGAACGTTGGCTACGATTTCGACGAGGTGCTCAACGGCACAACCGCTATGGCTTGCACCATCGGCGATCCCATTGCTCCGGCACGGATTGCCAGCGAGTTCGCCAAGAAGAACAAGAACGTCCTGAAGATCAAGGGCGGCGTTGTGGAAGGCTCCGTCCTGTCCGCAGAGCAGCTCAGCTCCTTTGGCGAACTGCCCAGCAAGGACGCTCTGGTGGCCCAGGTTCTGGGTACTTTCCTGGCGCCGATTTCCAGTTTGGCTTTCGTCCTGGATCAGATCCGGGAACAGAAGGAAGGCGGCACTGCCGCACCTGCGGAGGCGTAAGGCTTCCATCGCGCTATCCCATTTTTTGTTATTAAAATTACATTTAGGAGGAATATTACAATGGCTAGTGAAAAGATCGCTGCTCTCGTTGAGGAAGTCAAGGGCCTGACCGTACTGGAGCTGTCCGAGCTGGTACACACCCTGGAGGATGTTTTTGGCGTTTCTGCCGCCGCTGCCGCTGTGGCTGGTCCCGCTGCCTCTGCCGCTCCCGCAGAAGAGGAGAAGACTGAGTTTGATGTTATCCTGAAGAACCCCGGCGCTTCCAAGCTGGGCGTGATTAAGGTTGTCCGTGCTGTGACCGGCCTGGGCCTGAAGGACGCCAAGGATCTGGTTGACAACTGCCCCAAGACCCTGAAGGAAGCCATCTCCAAGGAAGATGCAGAGAAGCTGGTTGCCGAGCTGAAGGAAGCTGGCGCCGAGGCTGAGATTAAGTAAGAAAATTACCAAAAATGTTTTTCCACAGCCGCCAAACATGGCGGCTGTTGGACTATCCGCAGATATGCCCTTTGTTCACACCGCGGCCTGTCGAATGCCCGTTTGGGAGTTCGACAGGCTGAACGATTTCTCAACAGGAGGCTTTCATGAAAGAATTATCTGGCTTGATGGCCAAGATGCCTGTGGCGTTCGATACCACCGCGTTTCTGCAATTGCTGCTCCTGGCCGCCGCCGTATGTATTGGCATCAGCCTGCTGGGGCGGGTTTTGCTGGGCAAGCGTTCCGGCCTGAATCACGCAGTTTCCACAGCCATTGGCATCCTGTGCCTATATATATTGGGGGCGGTACTGTATAGCTTGCAGCTTCCCTACTCCTTTTTGATGACTTCTCTCCCCTTTATCCAGGCCTCGAAAGAGGCGGTGACGGTATTTTCCCTCTCCTGGGCAGCGTTTCCCGCCCTGTGCGCCCAGCTACTGCGGATGGTGATTCTAGCGCTGCTGGTCAATCTGCTGGATAGCTGGTTGCCAGAGGGAAAAAACATTTTCACCTGGTATTTGTTCCGGCTTGTGACCATTGTATTGGCGTTGGTGTTACAATATGCGCTTTTCTGGGTCCTGGACGCCTATCTGCCCAATGTTCTGACCGTCTACGCACCGGCAATTCTAGTGGTTTTGTTGATCGTCTCTCTGCTACTGGGCGTATTGAAGCTGGTGGTAGGGCTGTTTTTGGCCACGGTCAACCCGATTCTCGCCGCATTTTACACCTTCTTTTTTGCCAACGCCCTGGGCAAACAACTGTCCAAAGCTGTGTTTACCACCATGCTGCTATTTGCGTTGGTTTGGGCGCTGAATGCGCTGGGCTGTACCGTGATTGCCATTACCAGTGCGGCGCTGGTCGCCTTCATCCCGGGGATAATTGTGCTGCTGGTGCTGTGGTATGTAACCCGGAGGGTATTATGAGCCGCCTGCGCGCCGGGATGATCTGCCTGGCGGCAATCGGGGTGCTCTCCGGTTGCGCCTTCCAACCGGAGTCCACGCAGACAACCGAGCCGGAACGTATCGCCGTTATCGCCACCACTTCGGAACCGGAGACCGTTGCAGAACCGGCCCCTTCGGATCCTGCAAAGGATATGGTTGATGAACTGTCCCTGGAGGAGTTGGTGGGCCAGTTGTTTTTGGTACGGTGCCCGGAATCGGATGTGGCGCAAATGCTTGCCCAGTATCAGCCTGGCGGGCTTTTGCTGTTTGGCCGGGACTTTGACGGTCAGACTCCCCAGACTATGGAGCAGACAATCCAAAGCTATCAGCAGGCGTCCCCCATTCCCCTTTTGATGGCAGTGGACGAGGAGGGGGACACCGTGTGCCGGATCAGCAGCCACAGCGCGTTTCGGAGCCAGCGGTTTTCCTCCCCCAGAAGTCTATATGAAAGCGGCGGACTAGAGGCGGTCCGGCAAGAGGAGCAGGAAAAATGCCAGCTTTTGCGGCAGCTGGGCATTCAGGTGAACATGGCTCCGGTTTGCGACATCGCTACCGATCCGGAAGCGTTTATGTATCGCCGGTCCCTTGGCCAGAATCCCGAAATTACCGCGCAATTTGTGCAAATCGTCGTTTCCGTCATGGCCCAGGAGTGCGTTGGCAGCGTGCTGAAGCATTTTCCAGGCTACGGCAACAACGTGGACACCCACACCGGCGTAGCGGTGGATACGCGTTCCTACCAATCGTTTCAAGCGGGAGAATTTCTTCCCTTCACCGCTGGAATTGAAGCGGGCTGCGACGCCATCCTGGTCAGCCATAACATTGTCACATCCATGGATGAGACGCTTCCCGCTTCCCTGTCTCCCGCCGTGCATACCATCCTCCGGGAAGACCTGGGCTTTACCGGGGTCATCGTCACCGACGATCTTGCCATGGATGCCATTTCCGATCTATATGGCGCCGGAGAGGCTGCGGTGCTGGCAATCCAGGCGGGAAACGATCTGCTCTGTATATCCGATATCCAGACTTCCTATGCAGCGGTACTGAAGGCGGTGCAAGAAGGCGATCTCTCCCGCCAGCAGATTTCCGATTCTGTTCGCCGGATTTTTCACTGGAAGCAAAAGCTAGGCCTACTGGAATACAACTAAACACCGCATCCACCGCCCCCCGGGTATTAGGCCCGAGGGGCGGTTCGCGTCGATGTACACGCCCGAAGCGCCGCCTGGCCAGTGTAGGTCGCATGGCGCAGACTCTATTCCTGTGGAAAAACTTTTCAGCCAGAGGGAGTCGCTTTGCCTCAAAGAATCTATGATAGGAGCCGTTGGAATGAGAAAGAAAGCGTTTAACTACATCTAAAATGTTTCATAAATCATATAAATTATTTACCTAAAAGTATACGAAATAATTTATATAAACTATTGACAATTGAGTTGCGATGGTGATATAATCCTTTTATCAAAAATTAACAACAAAGAGCTAAAAAATGAGCTCTAATTTTACGGAGGATACAACCGTATGGGAAGTCAAAGGGCGAAGCTATCGGTGGAAGACGGCAACGTAATTGGCCTAGTGGATCGGAATGTCTTTGGATCCTTCGTAGAGCATTTGGGCCGTTGCGTCTACCAGGGCATTTATGAGCCGGGTCACCCGGCAGCGGACGCCTATGGCTTCCGCAAGGATGTGATGGATCTGGTCCGGGAGTTGGGGATTCCCATGATTCGGTATCCCGGAGGGAACTTTGTATCCAGTTACCGCTGGGAGGACGGCGTTGGTCCTCTGGAGCGCCGGCCGGTTCGTCTCAGCTCCGCATGGCGTTCGTTGGAGACGAACCAGGTGGGTGTCAATGAGTTTTCCAGCTGGTGCCGCCGGGTGGGGGCTGAGCCAATGATGGCCCTGAACCTAGGCACCAGAGGCGTAGAGGCCGCATTGGATTTGTTGGAATATTGCAACCATCCCAGCGGTACATATTTAAGTGATCTGCGCTGCCGCCACGGCTACCCGGAGCCGCACAACATCAAGGTGTGGTGCCTGGGCAACGAGATGGACGGCGATTGGCAGGTGGGCCACAAGACGTCCACAGAATATGGCAGACTGGCAGCGGAGACGGCGAGAGCCATGAAGATGGTGGATCCGGACCTAAAGTTGGTTTGCTGTGGCAGCTCCCATACAGGCGTGCCCACCTTCCCCCAGTGGGAGGCAGAGACTCTGTCCCATACCTATGATGTGGTAGACTATGTGTCTCTGCACCAATATTTTGACGACAACGTGGCGGATTTGGGGGACTTCTTGGCCCAATCCATGGAGACTGACCGGTTTATCCGGACGGTGGTTGCGGTATGTGACTATGTAAAAGCGATAAAGCGGGGCAAAAAGGACATTATGCTCAGCTTTGACGAGTGGAACCTGTGGTATCACACCAAGGCCCAGGATGACGACACCATGAAAAACGATCCCTGGCAGGGGGTCCCCAAGCTATTGGAGGATGTGTACACCTTCCAGGACAGCCTGCTGGTGGGCTGTATGCTCATTACGTTTTTGAAGCACGCCGACCGGCTGAAAATGGCCTGCATGGCACAGCTGGTCAATGTAATTGCCCCGATTATGACCCAAGAGGGCGGACCGTGCTGCCGTCAGACCACCTTCTACCCCTTCCTGCATGTGTCCCGGTACGGGCGAGGAGAGGCGTTGCGCTCGTTTACTATGTCGCCCAAGTACGATTCCAAGCGGTTTACCGACGTACCATATCTGGAGTCGGTGATGGTGAAGGATCCGGATACCGGGGATTTGACCCTGTTTGCAGTAAATCGGAGCTTGGAGGACACCTTGGTGGTGGATCTGGCGCTCCATGGCTTCCAGAGCTACCAGCTCGAGACACACCTTGTCTTAGAGCAGGAGGACTTGCAGGCGGCCAACACACCGGAGCAGCCCAACCGGGTAGTTCCGGCGGTGCGGAAGGATTCCGTCCAGGACCTGGGCGGCGGTCAATTCCAGATCAGCCTTAACCCCGCGTCTTGGAATGTGATTCGGTTTTCCCCGGTTTATTGCCGTATATAAATTGGTATTTAATCTAGGAACTAGATTAAATATATAAAAAATGGGAGGAAAAACATGATGAAAAGATTGATCGCACTGCTGTTGGCTGGCGTTATGGCTTTTGCGCTATGTGCCTGCAAAACCAGCGAGCCAGCACCTACCGACCCCCCCGCAACGGATGCACCCACGGATGCGCCTGCCACAGACGCCCCCACGGATGCACCCACAGAGCCGTCCGCAGAACCCACCGAGATCGAGTTCTGGACCTTCCAGGATTTGCATGTGGAGTTCTATGAGAAGATGGCGGAAAAATGGAACGAAGAAAACCCCAACGAGCCCATTAAGCTGGTCCCCACCGTATATCCCTTTGACGACATGCACAACAAGCTGCTGATTGCTTTGCAGTCCGGTGTTGGCGCTCCCGATTTGGTTGACATCGAAATCGGCAAGTACGCCAACTTCCTGAAGGGCGATGTCCAGTTGATGCCCCTGAACGATATCGTAGAGCCAGAGCTGGACAACATCGTGAAAGCCAGAGTGGATATCTACTCGAAGGACAACAACTATTACGGCATCTGCTTCCACGTTGGCGCAGCTGTAATTTACTACAACACCGAGCTGTGCAAACTGGCCGGCGTTGACTATGAGAACATCAACACATGGGATGAATACTATGAAGCCGGCAAAAAGCTAAAGGCTGCCGATCCCGACAAGTATTGGACCTCCGTCGAAACTTCCGACATCTGGCACCTGTGGCCCATGGTGGCAGAGTTGGGCGGCGACATGGTTTCCAGTGACGGCAAGCCCAGCATCGATTCTCCTGCTATGGCTCAGGCCCTGGAGTTCAACCGCAAGTTGGTCGACGAGGGCATCGCTGTAGTTGCACCCGGCAACTATTTCCACGCAGAAGAGTTCTACGGCCTGATGAACAGCGGCGCCATTGGCTCCATCGTCATGCCTATGTGGTACATGGACCGGTTCACCGACTATATGCCCGACCTAGCTGGCAAAATCGCCATTGAGCCGCTGCCCGTTTGGGAAGCTGGTCAGTCTCGCTCTGTTGGCCAGGGCGGCACCGGCACCTCCATCACCGCCCAGTGTGACAATCCGGAGCTGACCAAGAAGTTCTTGGCCTTCGCCAAGTTGTCCGCTGAAGGCAACATTGAGATTTGGAACACCATGGGCTTCGATCCCATCCGTACCGAGGTTTGGTCCATGCCTGAGGTTACCCAGTCCACCAACAAGTTTACTGACTATTATGTTGACAGCCCCTTTGACGTGCTAACCCAGATCAAGGATGAGATTCTTCCCCACAATGTGAACGAGGCCCTCCCCGCAACGTTGGATGCCATGAAGAATTCGGTTCTGAATCGGGTCTATACCGAGAGCAATCCTGATATCCCGGCAATTCTGGCGGAGGAGCAGGCAAAAATCCAGTACTAATTCCTGACGAGTGATTTTATGCAAGGGGAAAGGAAAGCTAAACATCGCTTTCCTTTCCCCGTTTTTTCATTGTCTGGGGTAGAGAAGGAGGTTATCCACCATGGGACTGAAAAAAAACGCGGCTGCCGTCACGAAAGAACCGAAAGCAGCTGCCCCCAAGCCAGGGAAAGAGCGCACAAATTCTCTGCTCTATTCCCAGAAGTTGGCGCCGTATCTGTTCGTGGCGCCGTTCGTTCTCGTTTTTGCAATTTTTTACATTTATCCGGTGATATCCAGTATCATCATGAGCTTCCAAGAGGTCATCCCCGGCCAGACACATTTCATTGGACTAACCAATTATAAGCGGCTGTTCAATGGGGATTTGGGCCAGGCAGTTCTCAACAGTGTGATCTATACCCTGCTCTCCTGCGCTGTGGTGGTGCCAGTTCCCATGCTGCTGGCAGTTTTTTTGAACTCTAAGAAAATGGTCGGTAAGAACATTTTCCGTTCGGTCTTTTTCCTGCCGGCTCTGGTCTCCATCGTCGTAGCGGGCCTAACCTTCCGGCTGATTTTTGGCGAGATGCCCACCGCGTTGCTAAACAATGTTCTGAGTAACTTTGGCATCAAGCCAATCAAATGGTTGGGCGGCCCGGCGCAGTGGACCACGTTTTTCGCACTTTTGGTACTGTGCTGCTGGCGCTGGACCGGCGTAAATATCATGTACTACTTGGCGGGTCTACAAAATATCTCCGTGGAGCTGTATGAGTCCGCCGAGATTGATGGAGCCAATGCCTGGCAGCAGTTCCGGAGCATTACGGTTCCCCTGCTCAAACCCACGTTTACCTATGTGCTGACCATCAGTATTTACGGCGGCTTGGCCATGTTCCTGGAGAGCTATATGCTGTTCAACGGAAACCGTTCCCCCGGCGGCGCGGGCCTGACCATTGTGGGCTATCTGTACCGGCTGGGTTGGGAGCAGGCCAACTTTGGATTTGGCTGTGCAGTGGGCATTTGCCTGCTGGTGGCCACGCTGACGATCAACCTGGTTCAGCTAAAGATTTCCGGATTCTTTAAAAAGGAGTGACAGGTATGAGAAAAACGCCAAAAGGAATCAAAACTAGAAAGTTTTCCTGGACCACCATTCTGCTGCTCCTTCTGTTTGTGCTGCTGGCAGTTCTGATTTTGATCCCGTTTTACAGCATCTTCCTAGCGTCTCTGCGGCCCAGTACGGAGATCATGCGCCAGGGAATTGGTCTGGACATTGACCTGTCCATTATGTCTTTTGACAATTACCGCCATTTGTTTTCCGGGCAGACCAAATATTTCACCTGGTTCTTCAACAGCATCAAAATTACTGCGGTACAGACCGTTTTGACCCTGCTGGTCAGCGCCTTTGTGGCCTATGGCTTTGCCATGTATGACTTCAAGGGCAAAAATGTGCTATTTACCTGCGTGCTGTTTATCATGATGATTCCCATGGAGATCATCATGCTGCCCCTTTACCAGCTGACCATCAAGCTGGGCTTGATGGACTCCATGTGGGGCATTATCCTGCCGGCGGTGGCGGGTCCGCTTCCAATTTTCTTCTTCCGGCAGTACTTAAGCGGCATCTCCAGGGAGTTTTTAGATGCAGCCCGGGTGGATGGATGCAGCGAATTCGGTATCTTCTTCCGGATTATCGCGCCTTTGATGAAGCCCTCCTTCGCGGCCATGGGCATTTTCGTGGGTATGAACAGCTGGAATAGTTTCCTGTGGCCCATGATTGTGCTGCGCTCCAGCGAAAAGCTCACCCTGCCCATCGGGTTGAATTCTCTGATCACGCCCTATGGCAACAACTACGACGTGTTGATCTGCGGCGCCGTATTTTCTGTGATTCCGATTATCCTGCTGTTCCTGATCTTCCAGAAGCAGTTCATCGCGGGCATGACCGCCGGCGGCGTTAAGGGATAACCATTACAACCGCAAAGCCCTGTAAGAAGGAAAGCTGCCTTCTTACAGGGCCATTTTTTATTGGGTTCCGTCGATGGAGAGCACTTCGCCGGTGTAAAGATCCACACAGATCTGATACGAATCGGCAAATCCGTTCAGACTTCCCTCATATTTCAGCACCCAGCCCAGCCGGGTCACCGGGTAATATTGGTAGTCCGCCGCCTCCCCCCGGCCAAGCCAAGCTGCCGTCAGGCCCGGATTGGGCAGGCAAACCCCAAGCTCCGCCGTCACAGTGTACTGCTCCAGGTCCTGGGCGAAGATGTCCAGCTCCTGCGCGATTTGTTGGGCCTGGGCCTGACTCAGCGGCTCCGCCCCCGGTTCATGATCGTCCAGCAAGGGCACATAGAAGCAGTTGGATAGGATAAATTCGCCGGTGCAGGGATCTATGGTAATGCGCACCTGCTCGTAGTCGCTTTTTATGGTGTGGGCCTTTCCCGATAGGCTGATTTCCATGGGCTTGTCAAAGTCAAACATCCAGGCATGGTCGTCAAATTTCTCCACATAGGAGAATTCATATCCCCTGGCATAGGGCAGCGCATCGTAATAGCCCTGGGCCACGGCCAAGGCCTCCTCTTGGGACATGGGCGCCCCATTTTCTTCGGCTGCGCCCCAGGCGGTAACCCCAATGAGATAACCCGATGCCGCGTCAAAGCAGACGTCGCGGGACTGGCCGTCGTCCTCAGAAAAGCTCACCAGTACCTCCTCCCGGCTCCAAAGCTGGTTTTCCTGCCGGGTCAAGGTCAACTGCTCCGCGTCCAAATCCAACCGGTCGACCTGGCGCAATACCTGTTGGGCCTGCTCCAAAAACCACTGGTCGCTCAGCTCCGCCGCAGGCGGCTGGGTTTGCGTCTCGGTTTCCTGTTTGGGGACGGTATAGATCTGGGTTTCGTGTACCTGAATTGGTTCGCCCTGGTAGGTCTGCCCGGTGTCCGGCATATGCCAGCGGGTGTAAGCGCCAATCACCCCCACACTCAGCACAGCCATAGCCGCCGCAACCAAGCCCAGGCGAAAAGCAGTTCGCCGGGCCGTTCCAGCCTTTAGGGGAAGCTCCGCCGCTTCAATCAATCCCTCGTCAATGAATTCCAAGTCCTCCAGCAGCTCCATGCCTTTCATATGGAATATCCCTCCTGTTCCAAATAGTGCCGCAGGGCATTCCGCGTGCGAAACAGTGTGGTTTTGACCCGGCTATGCCCCATATGAAACCGGCCTGCGATCTCCTCAATGGAGTCCAGATACCAGTACCGCCGCACAAATAGATTCCGCTTGACCGCCGGAAGCCGCCATAAAAAGGCGCTGATGCTCTGGGCCAGCAAAATGCCGTCCACCTGCTCCGCCGTGTTGTCAGACCCGGGCAGGCACTGCTCCAGCTCGGCGGACAGGGCCTGCACATCGGCATCCCGCTTGAGCTGTTTTCGACTGCGGCAGCAGTTTAAGGCAATGTGCCGAGTAATTCTGGCTAAAAACGGGTACAGATATGTCCCGGGCGCATGGGGTGGAATGGAGCGCCAGGCCTCCAGATAGGTGTCGTTTTCACATTCCTCTCCCGTTTGCGCATCTTGCACAATACCAAACGCCAACTGGCGCAGCCGGATTCCATATTTTTCCGCCGTGCGGGCAATGGCCGTCTCGTCCCGCCGCAGGTAAAGCTCTACAATATCCGCATCCTGCAAAACCGGTTCCCCCTTTCCTACATATTTGAGCGCTCACCTCAATAAGCACCGTTTGCAGGGCGTTGGTTACAGAAAAAATATTCCAATTTTCCGGCGGCTTATTCTCGAAATCTCAACTGCCAGAACGCCACGGCGCTGGCGGCGGCCACATTTAAAGAATCCACCTGATTTTCCATGGGGATACACGCGGTCTGGTCGCAGCAGGCGATGGTTTCCCGGGCCAGACCATCCCCCTCCGCGCCCAGCAGGATAGCCAGCTTTGGCTTCTGGGCCAGTTCGGGTGCGTCGATGGGGACGGCGGTGTCCTGCAAAGCCAGCGCCACCGTGTGAAAGCCAAGACCGCGCAGCATGTCCATGCCCTGCTCCGGCCATTGGCTCTCGATCCGCGCCCAGGGCACCTGAAAAATCGTCCCCATACTGACCCGCACCGCCCGGCGGCACAGGGGATCGCAGCAGGTAGGCGTTAGCAGCACTGCATGGATTCCCAGGGCGGCGGCGGAACGGAAAATCGCGCCGATGTTTGTGGCATCCACGATGCCCTCCAGCACGGCCACCCGATGGGCGTCGGCGCAAATTTGTGCCGCTTGGCGGACAAGAGGCCGCCGCATGGCGCACAGCACCCCTCTTGTCAGCCGGTAGCCGGTGAGCTGGGTCAGCACCTCCGGCTCCGCCGTGTAGATGGGAATCTGACCGCAACGCTGGGCAAGGATCTTGCCGTTTCCCTCCAAATATCGCCGCTCCATCAGCAGCGCCAGCGGTACGCACCCTGCATCCAGGGCCAAAGCGACAACCTTGGCCGTCTCCGCAATAAAAATACCCTTTTCCGGCTCCATCCGACTGCGCAACTGCCGTTCTGTCAGCCGGGCAAACAGCGCCAGCTCCGGCGCGCCAGGGTCGTGAATTTCTATAATATTCGGCATATTGCTCTCCCCTTTTTGAATGTATTTTCCGCAGTAGTTTTTGCAAACCCATGCTAGGAGAAACGTCCATGGCGGATCTTTCACATCCACCATGGACGATAAAACGCATCTTTCAAAAGCGCACCCTGGTTATGTGGTTGGCTCGGCGTGAAGCCAGAGGGTAATCCAGCCCAGATATGGAATGGAAAACAGCACCTTACCCTCCACATCCTGCATCCGGACATAGCCGCCGTCATTGCTCTTGTTGGCGTCGCCCCGGGTCACATAAACAACCTCGCCGTTGACCCGGGTAAGTTCCACCACCCGGTGAATTACGGTCACATCGTCCCTGCGGAATTGAATGATATCTCCCACCTCCACGGAATCCGTAAAAATGGAAGTGACCACCAGATCGCCCACCTTCAACCGGGGCGTCATACTGCCGGTGGCGACAGCGGTGGGCCGGATTGGGAGCAAGCCCCAGGAAAACGTGAAGATCAAAACTAAGACGGTTCCAAGAATCATCCATTTTCCCGCAGTACGAAGGGGCTTTTTTTTCACCGGCTCTGCGCTCTCCTCCTTTTTTGGCTCCTCCGGCGTTAATTCCACGTCCAGCGCGATAAGAAACAGCACCGGAAGCAGGCAATTTAGCAGCAGCGCCAGATGGTTGGTCGCCTGCTCTGGAGGCAGCAGCCGGGGAAGCACCTGGCAGACAAATCCATAGAGCAGCGCCGGATACACACCGCCAAAAAGGCATAAAACCGTCAAAACCGCCGAGGAAAGCAGTGCGGGCAGCCATACCCGCAGTCCGGTGGAAATCCACGCCTGGACGCCGTCCATACGGGAAAAACCGCCGCCGATCCATATGGTGGGAATCGCAAAAATCAGGGTCAGCACTGTGCCGATTAGAAAGCCTTTGCCCCACTTTTCCAGCGCAAAATGGCCAAGCCCGCAGCGGACCGGCTCACACAGCAGGCAGACCGCCGCCGCAAGCAGGACATCCGGCCAAACGCCGGAGAGCAGAAGGGAATTGCCGAACAAAATCGCCGTCAGCAGGTGCAGCAGCGCAAAAATCAGGGAAAAAACGCCGCTCCAAAACAGCATGGCCCTTCGGCTTTCTCTAGAGGGACCGTCTGTGAGAAACTGCCAGATAGATAGATGTTTCATTGCCGCACCTCCTGTACATGAAATAAAAAAGCATATTTTTGACGTCCACAGTTGGCTTTGGCCAACAGGATAGCGTTGAATTTTTTATTATCATACCAAATTTTGTTGCTTTTTTCAAGGTATTCAGACCAAAAAACCACGCCCCAGCTTGCGCTGGGGCGTGACAAAGCGTAAAATTAGTGGGTCACAGAGGGAGCAGGGGCGGCCTCAACCGTATCCTGCGCAAAAGCTAGATGAACGCTGAGCGTGCCCTGGGCATCCAGCGTGGGCTCGGCATAATCAGCGGGCACCTGGGCCACGAAGGTCACGGTGCAAGAAGCGCCGGGCGCCAGAACTTCGTCGGTCAGCTCGGGGGCGTTTACAACGATGTCGCCGTCCATGCCGGCCACTTCCAGAACATAATCGTTCAGGTTGGCATTGACTGTTCCATTGTTGGTCACGGTGACAGAATATTCTGCCCAAGCGCCGGGGATGGTCAGATCCACACCGCTATAGGTAGCAGTCTGCTTGTTCTCATCCACAGTAGCGGGATAGTAGGAGTAGGGAGGATTGGCGTTCAGTTCGTCCGCCAGCGCATCGTGGTCATAAATCTTCAAGCCCCAGGGGTTGTTTTTGGGGATGTCAGGGCTGACAATGTGATAGGCAAAGCCAACACCCAGCAGTTCGCCATCATGGACGCCGTTGTCGTCAATCTCGTGGTATACATAGCTGGTTTCCCAGCCCAGTTCCTTCGCGGTCTCGGTGAGCTTAACCTTATAATGGACGTTAGCGCCCTCTTTTTCAGACATGTAGTACTTGTAGCCCGCGGGCACCTTGCCGGAAACAGCGTAGTAGCCAACGTACTCATTGAACTCTTCCTGGGTCAGCTCCAGGGTAATGGGGTTCTCGTCGTCGATCTGGAAGCGATATTCCTTCCAATTCGGGTTGAAATCGGTGCAGTAGTCGGCATAAATGTTATACGCGGTAACTGTAATGGTGGGAACCACGTCCACGGCGGTGCCATCAACCACAGTGCCGGCGCTGATGTTTTGAATCTTCGCATCTGTGATGCCAACATCCCAGCTGCCCTTTACGTTTACATTGCCGCCCAGGGTGATGTTGCTGGACCACTGGGAGAAGCCGAAGCCAACCGCGCTCAGCGCCAGAACGGCGGCGGACAGGCCCGCCAAAATCTTTGTGCGTTTTTTCATTGTGAGATGCCTTCCTTTCAAATTCTTATTGTGGGGAAATAGAGAACATGTACATACTTTTTATATATGGGAAAAGTTTGTATTTCTTCCATTTTTCATCGTTTTTAACAATACCACTACATCGCTGCGTGGCATATATTGCCCAATCTCAGATGGAGAAGATGGCGCCTGCCCCGGTAAAAACAGGGGCAGGGCAGAAAACTTAGTGGGTCACAGAGGGAGCGGGAGCAGCTTCAACCGCATCCTGGGCATAGACCAGATGGACATTCAGCGCACCCTGTGCGTCCAAGGTGTTTCCAGAGTAATCGGCAGGCACCTGGGCCACAAAGGTCACAGTGCAGGAAGCGCCGGGGGCCAGCGTTTCGCCAGCAAGATCGGGAGCCTGAACAGCAACCGCGCCGTCTACACCAGTTACCTCCAGGGTGTAATCACTCAAATTGGCATTGGCCGTACCATTGTTGGTCACAGTAACAGCATATTCCGCCCATGCGCCGGGGGCAGCCAGGGTTACATCGCTGTAGGAAGCGGATTGCTTGTCCTCGCTGATTTGGCCAGCGTAGTAAGTAGTGGGCGCACTGTTTTCCAGTGCATTCTTGGCAGGCGTATAGGTGTCGTCAATGGTGACGGTGGGTCTTGTGACATTGCTGTTGACCCAATTGCAGATGGCATAACCCATGATCTCGCCTTCATAGGTGGGATCGCCTTCGTTCCAAGCATTGCCGTTGGTGGTGCCAACGCCGCGGAAGCCCAGCGATTCGCCCAGCTCATTGAGCTTCACCTCAAAGCTGCCGCCCCAACGCTTGTTGGAAACCAGGAAGTTGTACACCGTTGAGGTATTATTAAAGGTATAACCCTCGTCGTACTCTTGCAGCTGCGCCATCGTCACCTTAACCTCAGAGGGCTTCGTATCATCGATCAGCATACGATAGTTGCCGCTTTCACCAGAGGCAGGGAAGATCTGTACATACACGGGATAAACCGTAACCGTAGCGGTGGGGGCTACCTCAGACGCCTCGCCGTCTACAGTAACAGCGCTACTCACAGAGGTAATTCTGGCGTCGGTGATACCCACGTCCCAGCTACCCTTTGCGTTTACGTTGCCGCCTAGGGTGATGTTGCTGGACCACTGAGAAAAGCCGAAACCAACTGCGCTCAATGCCAAAACGGAGGCAGACAGACCAGCCAAGATTTTCGTACGTTTCTTCATAGCTTGAAACCTTCCTTTCAATTTGCTCGTGTTTTGGGTCGGAAAATATGTACATGCCTATTAAAAAGTATACTAAATACCTACAATATGTCAATATCTCCCAATCAATTTTGTAAAAATAATACAAAATGAATTGATTCATTTCGTGCATTTTGTTTACCGCGCGTTTTTCTTACAGCAACAGTGTCCATATATAAAAAACAGCACTTTTTGTCTACTAAAAAATACAAACTTCGGGGCAATCGTCCTTTTCCCGCTGGCAAAGCGGCGCCGCGCAGTTCATAGCCAATGGCCTGAATCACGCGGTGCCGCTCTATTTCATTTTTTCCGAGATCCAGTCCGCAGTCCGGCGACTGGCCTGCCCATCCTCCAAGAAGCCCTGGGCCAGGTAGAAGGCGGCCAGCCGCCGCCGGTAAGCGTCGCTGTCAAAATCCGCCACATTCTTTCTCAGACTTGGATTATCCTGAGCCTGGGGGAAGGGTAATTCCTCCAGCTCCAGGTAAAAATTCCGCTCCATTCGGTAGCTTTCCAAATCCGGCCAATATAAAAAACAGGGCTTTCCCGTCAGGCCGAAGTCAAACATCAAGGAGGAATAATCCGTCACCACCGCGTCCGCCGCCGTCAGCAGCTCCTGCAAATCGCTGTAGTGGGTGGCGTCGAGCACTGTCTCACCATCCCATTGCAGCTGGACCGCTTTGGCGGCGACCTTGGGATGCAGCCGCTGCACCACCACCCACTCTCCCCCAAACCGCTGGGCCAGGGCCTGCCGGAGCGGCTGAAGCTCCACTCCATAGGCCTGTAGCGAATCGTCCTCCCGGAAGGTAGGGGCGTAAAGCACAATCCGGCGATCCGCAGGAATACCCAGGGCTTTGTAAACCTTCTCCATGGCGCTGGGCGCAGGATGCAGCAGCGCGTCGTTTCGGGGAGAGCCGAATTCGCCAATCTCTCCCTGATACCAAAAGCACCGCTGGAAGATCTTTGTCATCGCGCTGCTGTTGGACAGCAGCAGGTCGATTTGTGACGAATCCCGGATGCCGTAGGCCTCGTCCTTGGGGTGCAGGCGGTGCAGTACGTCCCGCTCGATCTGTTTCAGGGCAAAGCCATGCCAGGTCTGGACATAGAGCTGCCCTTTTTTCTTATACCAGGCGCCCTTGCGGCAGTTATCGATCCAGACCCGCGCCGTGGTCAGGTGGTACACCTCCCAAAAGCCGCCTCTGGGGCAGGCCTCTACCCCTGCGGGCAAGTCGTTTTCCACGGAGCCGGCCAGCAGCCAGATGATACGAAGCTGCGCGCCCCGGGCCAACAATTCATCAACAATAGCCTTGGGATTGTCTGCGTATCCCCGGCCGTAGAAATTGGAAACCACCACTTTATTTTTCTGTACCGGCAGCGGCCGGCATATGGCCCAGGCGGCCACACGCAGCAGTTTCGTGCCAAGTTTACGTAAGCTCATGGTCCTTCTCCCAATCCTTCCGTAGCCGGTCCCGATGGATCACCACCACAATCACCCGATACAGCAGGATCACCGTCTCGGTAAAGCTGACCATCAGGGCCAGGCTGATAAAATTCATCCGGCCGGTGAAATATAAAACCACCAATCCCACCACATGGAGCGCGGAGCCAAGCACCACGGCATAGTTGGCGTGGTGGGTCAGCCCCATGGCGCTGAGCATGGGAAAACCAAAGATATAGCTAGGCAGAATCACCGCCACCACCGGCAGCAGGCAGCGCAAAACCGTGGCCGCCTGGCCATAGGTCGGGCCGAAAAACCAGATGCATAAAGGCTCGGCAAACACCCCTACTACCACACAGCCTGCCACAATCACCGGCATAACCAGCAGCATCACCTTTTTCACCAGACGGAAGTCTCGGTGGCGCACCATATAGGGATACAGGCTGTCGGAGATGGGACTCATGCCGTTTTTCGCGGCGGTGACCACCTTTTCTGCCGCGCCGTAGCAGGCCAGTGCCACAGTGTCGGAGGACAGCAAAGAGATAATCAGGGCGTTGCTGGAGGTATAGATGCTGGAGGCAATCCGAGAGAAGAAAAACACAGAAGACCGGCGAAAGGATTGCCAGGCCTGTCTGAAAGAAAAGGGCTGAAACCAGATTCCCATGGCGCGTTTGAGGTGCACCAGCACAAAGCCAAGGGCCACCCCATTGCCGATGATATTTAAAATGGGGATGATCACATAGTCTTGCGGCCGTTTTACCAGCAGTAGGATCATCACCGTGGTAAAGCTGCGAATGAGTACCGTCCGCACCGTGATGCTGGTCATCTGCTCCATCCCCCGGTATAGGTAGTCCGGCAGCAGGGCGGCCAGCGCCGTGGCCAGATAGTATAGGACATACAGCTTCAGATCTCCCCGCCACGCGGGGGTCAGACGGCACAGGATCACCAGCACCACCAGCCCGATTCCAGACAGAATCAACTTGCAAGTGGTGACAATGCTGAAAATCTGGCCCAGACGCCGCTTGTCCTCCCGATGCCAGGAGACTTCCTCCGTGGCGGACAGGAGAAACCCAAAATCGATGCAAAGCTGGAAATACACCATCATCCCCTGGGCAATGGTCATTTTGGCAATGCCGCCGGTATCCAGAACCCGCGTCTCATAGGGGAAAATAAAAAAGCTCATGAGATATGAGGAAAAAGTGAGCAGGTAGAGCATTATGGTGTTTTTTAGCAGAGCGCCTCTGGCGCCCAGCTTTCGGGAGTTCTTCGGCAACGTCAGTGCCCCCTTGCGACAGTTTTGATTAGTATAGCACAGGATCTGGAAAAAGTCTACCAGCGCCAGATTGGGGCGGACGGTGGGATATTATTTGCACCGCTGGGTCATAATCGAGAGGATCGTCCGGTCCGTCTGCCGCATTCCCTCCTTGGCCAGCAGGCCCACGTTGGCAATGGTATTGTCCACGCCCTTGGTCACAATGCCGTCGCCACTTTTAAACTCCTGGTGGTTTCGATACATGTGATAGCCCAAAATCCCCGCATCCACACCGGCGGCGATTTTGGCGGCGCAGGAGGGCTTGGCCCCATCGCAGATGGTGCCGCTGATGATGGCCACAGCGTTGACAATGGTGTGGGCAATCGCCTCGTAGCTGCCGTCCAGCAGATACGCAATGCCCGCGCCAGCCCCCACGCCGGCGCTGACCGCGCCGCAGTAGGCGGAGAGGCGGCCAATTCCACTTTTTTGGTGAAGGGTTACCAGGTTGCTCACCAGCAAAGCCCGGTAGAGCTGCTCCTGGCTGGCGCCCAGATGCTTGGCATACCGGGCCACCGGCAAAGAGGCGGTGATGCCCTGGTTGCCGGAGCCAGAGAGAATCACCACCGGCAATTCGCAACCGCTCATACGGGCGTCGCTGCCGGCGGCGGCCCAGGCCTTGGCCTCGGTTTTGATGTCTTTGGGATAGTCCGAAAGCAGCACGGAGCCAATATTTGCGCCCCAGCGATTGCGCAGCCCCTCTTCCGCGATGGCGGTATTGTAACAGAGTTGCTGGCGCAGAAGCGGCGCGATCTCCTCTAGGCACACTGTATTGGCAAACGTCAGGATATCCGCCACATTTAAAACGCTTTTGTCCGTCAGGTTGTCCTCCGGGGAGTCGGTGACGGGCTTGTCCAGCAGAACTTGGCCGTCCCGCTCTCTGCGCACCAGATTGCTGTGGCTGTTGGCGATGTGAATCAAAGCGGTGTGTTCTCCCGCCCAGCCGGTAAGCCGGATGTCCAGCAGCCGGGCAGTATCGGCGCAGGCCACCTCTATGGGAACGCTCTGGACATACGCCTCGATCTGCCCATGGGCCTGCGGGGGAACACAGGAGAGCACCTGTAGGCATTTTGCCGGATCTCCCGCCACCACGCCTGCGGCGATGGCGGCGCGTATGCCCTTCTGCCCGCCGGTGTTGGGTACCACCACGCTTTTCACATTTTTAATAACGTTGCCGGACACCTGGGCCAGGATCCGCTCCGGCGCCGCGCCCAGGGTTTCCCGCAGCTCCGCAGCGGCGTAGGCCAGACAAATCGGCTCGGTGCAGCCTGTGGCGGGGACCAGTTCCTCTTTTAATATTGAAATGTATGCGGCTACAGTATCAGCGGTCAGCATAGCTTTTCTCTCCTTCTCTGTGGACGGCCAGCCTGATAGGCGCTGGCGCGGCTTTTATACTACATTATAATGGTTTTTTTGTCGTCTGCAAGTTGTTTTATTTTTCCGCAGACGCATTTAGACAAAAAAGTGCAATGGCGTCGCGTCAGCGGCGCCATTGCGCATAATTAGAAATGGTTCCAACATAGGGGAATTTGCGGTGAGCTTTTTATTTTAAGGAAGGGAAGCAAGGGCCATTTTCTTTTTCTTCAGCATGTCACAGCATTTTTTAGGCGAGTGGTTGTTTTTAAAACAATACTTCCAGATCTCCCACTCTTCTGACGCACAGTCTGCTTTTGCTTCTAATTCGCGCATCAAATCCACCATCTGCGCGTAATAGTAGCCGTCGTATACGCATTTTGCCTTTTGCCGGGTGATACGTAGTTTTTTCCCAATTTGCACAAAAGAGGCGTTTTCCACGTCTCTCATTTCAATAATACGGGCGACGGTTTCTTGGTCCAATTCCAGATGAAACGGCGGCATACTTTCCATAAATTGCGCCGGCATTCCCGGCTCGCCGTTTCGGTATGCCGTCAAAATGTCATGATATTTCTGCTCTAAATAGGCGCATGCGTACTGTTCGTCTTGATAACACGCCATGGCTTGCTCGTAAACCGCCTCGATTTGCGAACGATCCACGCCAAGGACCATGGCAATACGGCTCACGTAAAGCCGCGATTGGACAAATTTGATTTTATAATATGTATTTCTCACCGTTCGGGCTGATAATTGAACCACCTTGGCAATGCTTTCAAACGTACTGCCGGACTGATCCCGCAGCAGCATGATTTCATACATGTGGCCATCCTTTTTTAGTAGATCATAAGGAGAAATTTTTAACATTGTGGCTTTTTCTCAGTCCTCAAAAAGCTTTGAAACAGGAACCTTCAGGACTTCCGATATCTTAAATAGAGTTTCCATAGACGTTCCAAAAGGGCGAGTGGGGCTCTCAATTTTGGCAACAAATGACCATGACTTTTCTATCTTGTCCGCAAACGCTTCTTGCGTCATGCCCAACAACTTACGGTAATACTGCACTTTCAGCCCAAAGCGGATGTATTGCTCTATGTATTCTGTTGCCATATCGTCTCCCCCCGTTCAAATAAAGGGTATCACAAAACGACGATTTTATTTATAGAAAATGGTTGCCTATTATGGCAATACAATGATATTAAAACACATATTAGAAAATGTGGTACATTAACAACCATGAAACGAGAAGTTTGAGCAATCTTTTAGAGCATCTTTATAAATATAAAAAAAGAACCAAGGGCTATAAGCTCCCCGCTTTAAAATATCTATCATGAAATTTTCCCCTTGACCATTATCCTTTTTCGTGCTATACTAAGCATAGAAAAAGGGCGCTGCCGATAGACGGTTTAGCCCCTTATGCATTCAACGAAGTAATCGCCGAACGTGTTAGGGGACGGCGATTACTTCTTTTTTGCTATCTTGTAAATCAGGGTAGCAAAGGCAATCAGCATCGTAACAAAAGCGTAAAGCTCAGCATGAGATACCATTTTACCACCCCCTCCTATGTAGTCGGGGGCAAAGAAGCTGCCCCCGCAAAAGGGGGCCAACCGCCTACCGCATTATATGGCAGCGCCCGGTTCCAGAAGGAACCATTTTTATTCTATCAGAAGTGTCGCTGTTTGTCAATTTTTAATTCTGCATAAAAGAAGCGGAGGGCTACAACAGCTCTCCGCGCTTAACTTTTTTGAATTGTACACTTACATAATTGACGCAAGAAAACAAAACTTTCCCCTTGACCATTTCTAAGTCTTGTGCTATACTATGCATAGAAAAAGGGCGCTGCCGATAGACGGTTTAGCCCCCTCTAAAGTGCTTTGAAGTAATCGCCGAACTTGTCAGGGTACCGGCGGTTACTTCTTTTTTGAAGCCTGTAAAACGAGGCTTACAACGCCAATGATGACAAGACAAAGCTGAAGAACTTCGGATGTACTCATCGGGCAGCCCCCCTTTCGTA
>CAOJND010000014.1 GCA_948439445.1 uncultured Eubacteriales bacterium
TTCTTGGCGATGAGGGCCGCCTCAATGGGGATGGTGCCGGAGCCGCAGAAGGGGTCCCAGAAAAAGTCCCGGCCCCGGTAATGGGTCAGCTGCACCATGGCGGCGGCCAGAGTTTCCCGCAATGGGGCGTCGTTGCCCACCGCCCGATAGCCCCGCTTGTGCAGGCCGGGGCCGGAGGTGTCCAGGTATAGCTGCACCCGGTTGTCCATGATGGAAAATTGAAGCTGGAATTTGGCGCCGGTTTCCGGCAGCCAGCTCACGCCATATTTCTCGCCCAGACGGCGGGCGACGGCTTTTTTGATGATTGCCTGGCAGTCTGGCACGGACATCAGCTGGCTGTTCAGGCAGTGGCCCTTTACAGGGAAAGCGCCGTCTCTGGGGATCACCGTCTCCAACGGGGCGGCCAAAACGCCCTGAAACAGCTGCTCAAAGCTGGTGGCGGGAAAATCCGCCAGCACCAGCAGAATTCGCTCCCCGGTGCGTAGGCCAATGCTGGCCCGGGCCAGGGCGGCCTCGTCGCCGGAAAATAGAACCCGGCCATTTTCCACCTGGACCTGTTCCAGGCCCATCCGGCGCAGCTCCTCTCCGGCCAGACCCTCCAGGCCAAATAGACAGGGAACCGAAAATTGATTGCGCATGTGATATCCTCCAAACCCTTGCGTTCCAGAATTTCTCGTCTGCGGCAAAAGGAAATAATCATTATATTGTAGGGAACACGGGAAACCCATAAAAAAGAGCCATTGCCGCCCCTTCCCCAAAATACTATACCATAAAAGGAAGAATCCGTAAAGGAAAACTTGAGCCTGGGATCAATTGGTGGTATGATACGGGAAAAAGGAGGGATCTCATGGACTATACCCAATGCCGCCTGTGCCCCAGAGACTGCGGCGTAGACCGGACGGCGGGCCAGGTCGGATTTTGTGGCTGTTCGGATGTGGCGCTGGTGGCGAAAACCATGCTCCACCCCTGGGAGGAGCCGTGCCTTGCCGGTGGGGGCGGTAGCGGTGCGATCTTTTTTGGCGGGTGCAGCCTGGGCTGTCGCTACTGCCAAAACCATGCCATCAGCGCCGGCCCCAGGGGAACGCCGGTTTCTGCTGCCGAACTGCGCCAGGAAATGGAGCGGCTGATTGCCCAGGGGGCGGAAAATATTGACCTGGTGACGCCCACTCAATATCTGCCAACCATTATTCCGGCGCTAAAGCCCAAGCTGCCGGTGCCGGTGGTGTACAACTGCGGCGGCTACGAGCGGGTGGGGACGCTTTCCCGGTTGGAGGGCCTGGTGGATATCTACCTGCCGGATTTGAAGTACAGCGACAGCGGGCTGGCCCAGCGGCTCTCCGGCGCGGCGGATTATTTTCCCGTGGCCACCGCCGCCATTCGGGAGATGGTCCGCCAGACCGGACCGGTGGTTTGGTCGGGGGAGCGGGTGGTCCGGGGTACGATCCTGCGGCACCTGATTTTGCCGGGGCAGATTGAAAACTCCTTGGGCGTGCTGGACTGGATTGGCCAGAACTTCGCCCCTGGCCAGGTGCTGGTCAGTCTCATGCGGCAGTATACCCCCATGCCCCAGGTGGCGGACTGCCCGCCGCTAAACCGCAGGGTTACCCAGCAGGAGTATCAGGCGGTGCTCAGTTGGATGTATCTGAACCGGCTGGAGGGCTTTACCCAGGAGGCCGGCGCGGCGGACAGCGAATTCATTCCGGATTTTTGACAGCACTGCCCGGGAACTTACGTCCCCTTAGACTGTCGAAAAACCCCTTTGGGGTTTTCCGCCAAAAGAGTTGCAGTCTGCGCCGCGCACTCGTTGTGCGCTGTAAGCGCGCAACTCGCACACTTGCAGCCTGAGAAGTATTTTCTGCCACGCACATGTCGCGGCAGAAAATAATCTGACTTTCTTCACCGCCTGCGGGCGGTGAACTCTGCGAGGCTTTTTTGACAAGCTGCGATATTGCACATATATATACAATATCTTTTTTGTGCCGATTCCATTATAAATAATAAAGCAAAAAATGTATTTGTACCCCTTTCATGGGTAATGCGTTATTTTCTTTTTCCCATAAAAGGATTAAAATGCATTTTAAGAGGTGAGATGATGGAATTGGATTATGCTGCGATGGGATGGCGCATACAATTTATACGTAAAAATCGAGGGATGACCCAAGCGGCTTTGGCCGAAAAAGTCGGTATTGAGCCATCCAATATATCTCATATTGAGCGTGCTGCATCAAAGGTTGGTTTGGCAACGTTGGTTAAGATTGCAAATGCGTTACAATGCTCTGTGGACGATTTGTTATGTGACAGTATTGAATGTGAACATGAGGCATTTGAAAACTTGCTCATTGCTCTTACAAAAGATTGCACGCCAAAAGAGCTTCAGTTACTTACTGATTTAGTGCAGGCAATAAAAGAATCCATGCAAACCAGAAAATATAATTGGCAAGAGCAGGATTCGCGTTCCATTTTTTGATAATTAAGCAAAAACTTCTCCTCTTTAAGCAAAAATGGGGGATCGAACGTGAACCTGCAACATGAACTGGCTACTATTCAAGCCACGATTCCAAAACAAATTTTTACAGACGAACTATTGAGTAAACTTCTCTTGGTCTATCATCAGGAAGTGAGGCAAAAAAACTTACCCGTTGTGGAGGATGATTGTAAAAAGGGAAGGAAAGCGTTGGAACGTATCCTGAACGATGTGCAAAAAGGCGCTCTATACAATATAGAAACATCATTTTATAATAATTTGAAATGGGCAATGAGCTTTGGATTTTCTCGCGGCGTTTATGTGGGCTTTCAGGAAGCTTTTTTACGTGCTGCATGGACAGATCCATTCCAGAACCTTGTTGTAAATGAACTTCTAATAACGCCCAATATGCAGCGTTATCCTGATTACGTGCGTGAAAGAAATTATTGTCAGGAATTGTATGATCTTTTATATGCGCAATTGGATTCCGACGCGCAAAAACACTTAGCTTCTATTCTGTGTGCTTGGGACGAAAGGCTCCATAGTGTTTTGTGGAACGCTTTTCACATGGGACGTCAGCAGGCACGCGCCCTTTTTGCTGAAGTCCATCCTATATATTTGGAGAAAAACAAAGAAAAATAGATTTGAAGAAATGCGAAGCATCACCTTTCTCCACTTCCCTGTCCCATAACGATTTCGCCCCGGCTGCATGCCTTGCAGCCGGGGTTAATAAAAAGTTCATGAAAAATATCATTTTCCCCCTTGCTTTTTTCTGGAAATTGCGGTATGATGTATTAGCACTCAAGAAGATCGAGTGCTAATCTGTCAAGTATTGTAGATCATGGCCCTATTGGCTGTCTAAATACGTTTTGGAGGTAATTGCAATGAAACTCAAACCCATGGCGGATAATGTTCTGCTGAAGCAGACCGAGGCGGAGGAGACCACCTCCTCTGGCATCATTCTGGCCACCACCAGCAAGGAAAAGCCTGCGATTTATGAGGTGGTTTCCGCCGGCCCCGGCACCAAGGACGTGACGGTTACCGTCAAGCCCGGCGACAAGGTGGTTGTGGGCAAGTACACCGGCAGCGAGTTGAAGCTGGACGGCGAGGAGTACAAGTTTGTGAAGCAGGACGATATCCTGGCGATCGTGACGGAGTAAGGAGGAAGATTTATCATGGCGAAAATGATTGTATATGGTGAGGACGCCCGCAGAAAGCTACAGGCCGGTATCGACCAGTTGGCCGATACCGTAAAGGTCACCCTGGGTCCCAAGGGCCGGAACGTGGTGCTGGGCAAAAAGTATGGCGCGCCGCTGATCACCAACGACGGCGTTACCATTGCCAAGGAAGTGGAACTGGAGGACGCCTTTGAGAACATGGGCGCCCAGCTGATCCGGGAGGTTGCCACCAAGACCAATGATGTGGCCGGCGACGGCACCACCACCGCCACCCTGCTGGCTCAGTCCATCACCCGGGAGGGTCTGAAGAACCTGTCCGCCGGGGCCAATCCCATGGTCATGCGCAAGGGCATTGAAAAGGCGGTTTCCGCCGCTGTGGAGGCTATCAAGTCTCACTCCGTGCCGGTGAACGGCTCCGACGATATCGCCCGGGTCGGCACGGTTTCCTCCGGCGACGAGAGCGTAGGCAAGCTGATTGCCGAGGCCATGGAAAAGGTGGGCACCGAGGGCGTGATCACCATCGAGGAGTCCAAGACCGCCGAGACCGGCTTGGACGTGGTGGAAGGTATGCAGTTCGACCGGGGCTATATCTCCCCGTATATGGTCACCGATACCGACAAGATGGAAGCGGTTCTGGACGATCCTCTGATCCTGCTCACCGATAAGAAGATCTCCTCCATCCAGGAGATTCTGCCCATTTTGGAGCCGGTGGTCAAGACCGGCAAGAAGATGATGATCATCGCGGAAGACGTGGATGGCGACGCGCTGGCAACCCTGCTGGTGAACCGCCTGCGGGGCAACTTCAACTGCGTCTGTGTTAAGGCGCCCGGCTTTGGCGACCGCCGCAAGGAGATGCTCCAGGATATGGCCATTCTCACCGGCGGCACCGTGATTTCCAGCGATCTGAACATGGAGCTTTCCGAGGCTACCTTGGAGGATCTGGGCCGCTGCCGCCAGGTGGTTGTGACCAAGGACACCACCACCATTGTGGACGGTGTGGGCGAAAGTGACGCCATCGCCGCCCGGGCCAATGTAATTCGCGCTTCCATTGCCACCACTACCTCCGATTATGACCGGGAGAAGCTCCAGGAGCGGCTGGCTAAGCTGTCCGGCGGTGTGGCCGTGATTAAGGTCGGCGCCCAGACCGAGGTGGCGATGAAGGAGAAGAAGCTGCGGGTAGAGGACGCGCTGAACGCCACCCGCGCCGCTGTGGAAGAGGGCATTGTGGCCGGCGGCGGCACCGCGCTGGTGGATGCGGTAGACGCGGTGGAGAAGCTGGCGGATACGCTGACCGGCGACGAGCAGACCGGCGCGCGGATCATTGCTGTCGCTTTGCAGGCGCCCATCCGGCAGATTGCCGAGAACGCCGGTGTGGACGGCTCCGTGGTATACGACAGAATTCGCTCCTCCGGCAAGGTTGGCTTTGGCTACGACGCCTACGGCGAGGCATATGTGGACATGATTCCCACCGGAATTGTGGATCCCACCAAGGTGACCCGCTCCGCTTTGGAGAACGCCGCTTCCATTGCGTCCTGCGTGCTGACCACCGAGTCTTTGGTTGTGGATAAGCCCGATCCCGCCGCCGATGCGGCGCAGGCTGCGGCTGCGGCCCAAGCTGGCGGCATGTATTAAGCAACCTTTTCAAATTGCAACGTCCCCGGCTGCTTTCGCAGCCGGGGACGATTTATCTATGAAGATGGTTTGCTGGACGGCCCAAGCGCCTCTATCTCAGTCTGTCCGACAGGCGGTAAGCTGGACAATCACCGCGGTGGCGTCGTCATTTTCTCGCTCTCCTTGGCAATCCAGAATTTTCTGTGCCAATTGCCCGGTGGTCATGCCTGGCAACAGGGCATCCAAGCCCAACAGCGCTTCGGCGCTGATACCGTCGCTGACGAGAATCAGTGTTTCCCCTTGTCGTAGGGACACCCGCTCCACCGCTTCCGGCGCGCTTCCCATGGACAGCCCTGGTGGGGGACTACCCCGACCGACCCGCCGGATACCTGCCTGATCCACCACAAAGGAGGGTGCCGAACCCCATTTATACAGGGCGGCCCGGCCGGTGTCCAACCGAATTTCCGCCAAATCCACGGTGGTTAGGCCGCCTTGCTCAGTTAACACGCACAGGCTGTTTAGGCACCCCATGGCATATTCTGGTGGCAGCCCGGCCTCCAAGCACCGGCGCAGCAGTTGCAAGCCCTGCCCACTGGCCTGGGCCGCGCCCATGCCGGTGCCCATGCCGTCGCACAGAAGCACATAATAGCGGCCCTCGGTGCCGGCGAACCAGACATACCGGTCTCCGTTGGCCATTTCCCGGCCTCTAGACTGGGCGGTGACCCGGGGTTGATAGCGCGGGGCGGTTGGCCGCTCCCGGCGGGTGAGCTGATCTGCCAGTTCCTGTAAGTAAGAGGCCAAGGTCTGATATTGCAGAATTAAGGCGCTTTTTGCCTCCCGCCGCCGGAGATGCTCTCCTCGAATCGCCCGCAGGTGGCTCTGGCTTCGCCGCAGGGCGTCCAGCAACCGTCCGCTTTTCCGACAGCCTTCGGGCAGGTTTTCTCGCTGCAAAAAGGGCCGTTGCAGAAAGCTGCCGTCCAGCTCCAGCAATGTCTCCCGAACGGAGCAGGTTTTTCGTTCCGGGCAGGCGGCGCAGGCTGTTTCCGCAGCCTCCTGGAGTAGTGCCTGGCTGTCGGTTTCCGGTTCCGGCATTTCCAGCAGAGCCTCTTCCAGCTGTAATAGAACGCCAGAGGCCAATTCCAGACGCACCTGGGCCACAGCGGTCTCTCCCCGCCGGCCCGCCGGAACGGGATGGGGCAAAACAAAGCCCACCAGTCCTCCTGCCGCCAGGGCGGGCAGAGGCGTCCAATCCGGCACCCCGGTGAGCATGGCCACCGGGACATAGGCCAGCGCCGGGGCCGCATACCACATCCAACGGGGCGACCTGGGAACCAACCGGAGCAAAAAGGCCGTGCTGAGCGCTGCCGTCATGGGTACAGCGGTGATTCCGGCAAGATCCAGGGCAAGGCCGGACAGCGCAGCAGTTGGAAAAGCCCCCGCCGCTGTCAGGGCGGCTGCCGCCACATAGCCCAAGTCCAACCAGGGTAGCGGCAGCAGCTGGGCCATAGCCAGTACCAATACGCCGCCACGCAGGGCGTCGAGCACCATATTTCCCCGCTCCGGTAGCTGACGGAATAGCCATGCGCTGGCCAGGGCTAATATCACCTGGAGCAAATAGACATGGGTGGCCACCGCCTGATCCAGCCAGAATAGAAATACCACCCCGGTACCCGACACGATCACCGCGGCCAGTGCAGGAATCAGCAGCGGCGCCTCCAACGGCAGTTTTCGGCCACCTAGCAGGGCCACCACTCCAAAACCCAACACCAGCCAGGCAATGCATGGGGCCGCCGCCGTCGCGCCCCAAAATAACACATATCCAGCGCTGGCGCCAATGGCAGCCAAAAGCGCCGGCCATCCAGGCGGCGCCCCGCACAACAGCCCCAGAGCCAGGGGCATGGGGGCTTGGAGCAACGCCGCCGCACTAAATACGCCGCCGCAGAGAACCCAGCCGATTCCCCGCAGTGCCGCGTGCCACTGGGGCCTGCGCAGCACCAGTCCGGCCCGCCGCCGCAGCATGTGCATGTACGAACCGATTGTCACCATCATTTGTACCACATCCTCTTCAAGTGTTGCCCAAAAATCGTACCACGACATGGAAAATTTTGCTGTCGGAACAACACCGGCTTCGGAATATTCTTGCCAAGTCGGGAGATGCTGTGTATAATAGACGGAGCAGACGCGTTTCCCTTGCAATTGACAGATTTCCCGTCAGAGGAGGCCCAATATGAGCATTGAGCTGGAATGGAAGTACCAGGCCACGGAAGATACGCTTTTGGCCATCGAGCAGGCGTTTCCAGGCGCATATCAAAGAATTGCCATGGCTACAACCTATTTTGATACCCCGGACCACGCCTTTTCCCGCCGGCACTGGACCCTGCGCCACCGTTTGGAAAACGGCGCTGGGGTTTGCACGCTGAAAATGCCGGCGCCCGGCGGCGGACGGGTGGAATATGAGGCCCCAGCGGCGGACTTGTCCTCCGGCGTGGCGGCGCTGATCGATCAGGGCGCGCCGGAGGCGCTTTTGCAGCTTGCCCCGCAAGCGCGGCCCAGGTGCAGCGCGGCGTTTACCCGGCGGGCGCTGCGGATGGAGCTTCCCGGCGCTGTGGTGGAGCTTGCGCTGGACCGGGGGACGCTGTCCGGTGGCGGCAGGGAGCTTCCCTTTGCCGAGGTGGAGGTAGAGCGTAAGGAGGGCCAGGGTGAGGCGGCGGAGGCCTTTGCCCAGCGCTTGGCGGAGCAGTTTGATTTGAAGATAGAGCCCTTGAGCAAATTTGCCCGGGCGGCGGAATTGGCGGGAGGTGTATGATATGGCGCTGGAGACTTTATTTTCCCAGTATCAACGGCTGTTGGTGTTCGATACGGAGACCACCGGCCTTCAGTGCGCCCGGGATGAGATCATCGAATTTGCCGCAGTTGGGTTGGAGCTGCGCGGCGGCGCGGTGGAGACGGTGCTGGAGTACGACCAGCTGGCGGCGCTGAGTCCCGGCGGATTTGTGCCGGACCAGATCCAGAAGCTCACCGGGATTTCCACCCAGACCCTGCGCGAGCGCGGCCTGCCCAAGACCCGGATTTGCCGGGACATCGCCGCCATGCTGACGGAATCCACGCTGCTTTTGGCGTACAACGCCCATTTTGACCTGAGTTTTCTCTTCTATACCCTGCTGCGCCACGGGGATCCGGCGATTCTCAAAGGTCGGGACAAGCTGGATCTTTTGACGGTGTACCGGGACCGGCGGCCCTATCCCCACAAGCTTTTAAACGCCATCGGGGCCTACGGTCTGGAGGGCCAGGTGCAAAATTCCCACCGGGCTTTGGACGATGTGTGGGCCACCGTGGCGGTGATGAAGGCGATGGACCGGGAAAAAGAGGATCTTTTGCGATATGTCAATCTATTTGGCTACAATCCCCGCTATGGTCTGAGTGGAAAGCCCATTGGCTCCATTACATACCGGCCCCAATTTGGCGGCACGCCACTATATGAAGCAGCGGCGGAGCAGGTCTAGTTCGCTTTTGTGCCGGAAATCACTTGACCGGAGGGGGCTTTTCCTTTACAATAAAAGGAAATTTTGAAAATGCCGGAGGAAATTTTATGTGCGCGTTCCAACGATGGCGCCGCCGGGTAATTTTGGCGGCGCTCGTTTGCCTGATGCCGGCGGTTTTTGGCTGCGAAAAGGCCGACGACCGGCCGGTTCACTCCTGTACGGTGTCCATCCGCTGTGAGACGATTCTGGGCCATCTGGATCGCTGCAAGCCGGAGAAGCGGGAGCTGGTGCCCCAGGACGGCTGGATTTTGCGAGAGCAGACCGTGCAGTTTCGGGAGGGCGACAGCGCCTTTGACATTTTGGAGCAGGTGTGCCGGGAGAATCAAATCCATTTGGAGTCCTCTCTGACGCCGCTATACAACAGCGTTTACATTGAAGGAATTCATAATATCTATGAATTTGATGTGGGAAGCGGCTCCGGCTGGATGTTCCGGGCTAACGACGAATTTCTGAACTACAGCTGCTCCGGGTATCAGGTAGCCCAGGACGATGTGCTTTGCTGGATTTATACCTGTGATTATGGAGAGGACATTGGCGGCCGCTTTGCCGGCGGTGGGGCGCAAACCCAACCATAGACAAGAAGCGAGGGAAAGGCGCATGGGGCGTGGCGATAATTTTTCCAGCTATCATCCAGGGGTTACTTTTTTGTATTTTGCCCTGGTGCTGGGGTTTTCCATGATTTTTATGCACCCGGCGTGCCTGGCGGTATCCCTGGCGTCGGCGCTGTGCTATGCCGCCTTGCTGGAGGGGGCCGCCGTCCGGCGGCGGATTTGGTATATTTTGCCGGTGTTTCTGCTGGCGGCGCTGGTCAATCCCCTGTTTAACCATGCGGGGGTTACCATTTTGTGCTATTTGCCCCGGGGCAACGCGCTGACGCTGGAGAGCGTAGCCTACGGCCTGGCGGCGGGTGGGATGCTGGCGTCGGCGCTTCTGTGGCTGCGCTGCTTTCAGGCTGTGATCACCTCGGACAAGGTGATGTATTTATTTGGCAGGGCGGTTCCCGCGCTGTCTCTGATTTTGAGCATGGCTATGGGCTTTATCCCCCGGTTTCGCCAGCAGCTGGCCGCGGTAAACCAGGCCCAACAGGGCATCGGCCGGGGTGGACCGGAACAGAGCCGGCTACAGCGGATGCGGGTCCGGGTGAACGCGATCTCCATTTTGGTGAGCTGGGCGTTGGAAAATGCCGTGGATACCGCCGACAGCATGAAAAGCCGGGGCTATGGCCTGCCTGGGCGCACCGCCTTTTCCATCTACCGGATGGAGCCGCGGGACCGGGGGATGCTGGCCTGGCTGCTGTGGTGCGGATTTTACATTACGTGCGGCGCGCTTGCTGGCGGCATGGATTTTCAATATTTTCCCATGCTCCGCAGCGCCAAGGTAACGCCTCTTTCCATCAGCTTTTTTATGGTTTATTTGGCCCTGTGCCTGACGCCGGTGATTCTAGCGGGCTATTCGGCCTGGCGCTGGCAGGCGCAAGGGGGGAGAACAGAGCATTGACAGAACTTTTTGACATTCAAAACCTTACCTTTTTCTATCCGGAGCAGGAAGCCCCTAGTCTTGACGGTGTGCGTTTGACCGTCCGGCAGGGGGAGTTCTGGGTGGTCTGCGGTCCCTCCGGCTGTGGAAAATCCACGCTGCTGCGGCATCTGAAAACCGCGCTGACCCCGCGGGGCGTCCGGACTGGACAGATTCTATTTCAGGGCACGCCCTTGGAGCAGGCGAGCCAGAGGCAGCAGGCCGAACAGATCGGCTTCGTCCTCCAATCCCCGGACAATCAGGTGGTGACCGACAAGGTCTGGCACGAGCTGGCCTTTGGGCTGGAGAGTTTGGGCCTTGACAATGCCACAATTCGCCGCCGGGTGGCGGAGATGGCTGCGTTTTTTGGAATTGAAAGCTGGTTTTATCAGGAAGTGGCCAGCCTGTCCGGGGGGCAAAAACAGCTGCTCAATCTGGCGGCGGTGATGGTCATGCAGCCCAAGGTGCTGATTTTAGACGAGCCAACCAGCCAGTTAGACCCCATCGCGGCCTCTGATTTTTTGTCCACCCTGGGCAGGATCAACCGGGAGCTGGGTACCACCGTGGTACTGACGGAGCACCGGTTGGAGGAGGCCTTTCCCCTGGCGGATCAGGTGGCGGTGCTGGACGGCGGGCGGCTAATATGCACCGGCACGCCGGTGGAGGTGGGCCGGAAGCTAAAGGCCCGGGAGCACGGTATGTTTTTGGCCATGCCCACGGCCATGCGGGTTTGGGCTTCGGTGGAGGACGGCGGGGACTGTCCGGTTACCGTCCGGGATGGCAGGAACTTTTTGACGGAATTTGCCCGGACCCATGCCCTGCAACCGCTACCGCCCCGGCCCACCCCGGCGTGCGGCGGCGAGACAGTCTTAGAAGCGGAGCAGGCGTGGTTCCGCTATGAAAAAGACAGTCCCGATGTGGTGCGGGGCCTGGAGCTAAAGGTGCAAAAAGGGGAGTTTCTGGCCATTTTGGGAGGAAACGCCAGCGGAAAAACCACCACCTTGGGACTACTGTCCGGCCTGCGCCGGCCATACCGGGGTACGGTCCGGCGTGTTGGCGCGCTGGCGGTGCTGCCCCAGAATCCCCAGAGCCTGTTTGTGGGAAAAACCCTCCGGGCGGATCTATTAGAGCTGTTTCAGGACGGGAAGTTACCCCAACAGGCGCAACAGCAGCGGCTTTCCGAGGTGGTCCGGCTGTGCCGGCTGGAGCGGCTGCTGGACCGGCACCCCTATGATCTGTCCGGCGGAGAGCAGCAGCGGGCGGCGCTGGCCAAGGTGCTGCTGACCCAGCCGGAAATTCTGCTTCTGGATGAGCCGACCAAGGGACTGGACGCGGAATTTAAAGGTAGCTTTGCCAAGCTGCTTCAGACGCTGCTCAGTCAGGGGACGACCATTGTGATGGTGAGCCACGATGTGGAGTTCTGCGCCCGGTACGCCCACCGGTGCGCCCTGTTCTTCGACGGAGCGATTGTGGCCCAGGGCCATCCCCGGGCGTTTTTCTCCGGAAATAATTTTTACACCACCTCTGCCAACCGGATGGCGCGGCATTTGGCGCCGGAGGCGGTCACTGCGGAGGAGGTTATTGCCGTCTGCGGCGGGCGAATGCCGCCGGAGCCGGCGCTTTCCCCAGCGGCGGAGCCTTTGCCGGAGCCAGAGCAGGCGCGGGAGGTAGCCCGTCCCCCCTGGCGGCGGCTTCTGGCCTGGATATCCGCTCTGACGGCGTTGGTATTGGCGCTGTGTATCGCCGGGACGACGGATTTTACGGCTTTGGGGCAGGAACAGCTCACCGGAGGGCAGCTTGGCCTGTATGGGGGTCTTTTGGGGGCGATGCTGGTGTTTGCCCTGGCGGTGGGGCGCAAAAAGACGGCGGTCAAACGGTCTACCTTGCCGCCTGCCCGACGGACCTTGCCGGGGCGAACTAAGGTTGCCGCCGGGATGATTTTGCTGCTGATTCCTCTGACGCTGTACTTTGGAACCCAATATCTGGGGAATCGACGATATTATGTAACCTCCTTGCTGGTGATGGCCGAATGTATGCTCCCGTTTTTCCTGGTTTATGAGGGCCGCAAGCCCCAGGCCCGGGAGCTTGCGGTGGCGGCGGCGCTGTGCGCCATGGGAATTGCCAGCCGGGCCATGTTTTTCATGCTGCCCCAGTTTAAGCCTGTTATCGCGCTCACCATCGTGACCGGTGTGGCCTTTGGCGGGGAGATGGGCTTTTTGGTAGGGGCCATGTCCATGCTGCTGTCGAACATGCTGTTTGCCCAAGGTCCTTGGACGCCGTGGCAGATGTTCAGCATGGGCCTGATTGGATTTCTGGCGGGGCTTTTGTTCCGCAGAGGACGGCTGCGGCGCAGCCGGGGCTGGCTGTGCCTGTTCGGCGGGTTGAGCGCCATTGTGCTCTACGGCGGGATTCTCAACACTGCCTCCCTGCTGATCTGGAGCGAGACGGTGAGCTGGAAATTGCTGCTGCCCTACCTGGCAACAGGCTTTCCCATGGACTGTGTTCACGCCGCCGCTACCATGTTCTTCCTCTGGGTGGCGGGGGAACCGATGCTGGAAAAGCTGGACCGGATCCAGACCAAATATGGCTTAGTCGCGTAACGTCCGCGCCGAATGGAGCAGTTCCGTTCGGCGCGGCGTTTCGCGCTTGTGGAAGGAATTGTTTTGCTTCTTGCCATGGACATCGGCGCATAGACTGTCCCTAGGAGGGATGTATATGCAAAAAAGGGATGTTTGGATGATCCTGGGCGCGGTGGCCTTGGCCCTGGTGCTGGGCATTGGATGCCTGCGGGGCGGCGCGGTAGCGACCGGATCCTGGGGCCTGAGCTTTCAAAATCCGGGACAGCCGCCCACTGGTCCGGCCTCCGTGGCCCAGCTGGCCCAGTATGACGCCGCCTATCTGGGGGACACCACCCGGAAGGTGCTCTATCTGACCTTTGACGCCGGCTATGAAAACGGCTCCACCGCCAAGATTCTGGACGCTTTGAAGGCCCACAACGTACCGGCGGCATTTTTCCTGGTTGGCAATTACTTAGAGCGCAACGCCGACCTGGTGCGCCGGATGGTGGAGGAGGGGCATATTGTGGGCAATCACACCATGCACCACTACGATATGAGTAAAATTTCGGACAAAGACGCCTTTACCAAGGAGCTTCAGGGGTTGGAGGAGCTTTACCAGCAGGTGACTGGCCAGGAGCTGCCCAAATTTTACCGGCCGCCCCAGGGGATCTACAGCCAGGAGAATTTGAAAATGGCCAAGGAGCTGGGCTACCGTACCGTGTTTTGGAGCCTGGCCTATGTGGACTGGAACAACGACCGGCAGCCAACCGCCCAGGAGGCCTTTGATAAGCTGCTGCCCAGAACCCACAACGGCGCCGTGGTGCTGCTGCACTCCACCTCCCAGACCAATGGAGAGATTCTCGACGAGCTTTTGACCCGGTGGGAAGAGCAGGGCTATACCTTTGCCCCCATCACAGATCTGTTTGCCGGCGCTTAGTCCCATTATGCAGGCGGCGAAGATTACGACCATACCTTTACAGTTTAGCGGGGGCTGTCTCACACGCATTCGTGAGACAGCCCCCGCCGGCGTTATCGCTGGTATTCAAATTCAAAATCGTAGATACTGACCGTGTCCCCATCCGCAATGCCCAGCGCCTCCAGCCGCTCAAACAGGCCGCACCGGCGCAGCTGCTGGTCGAAGTAGTTGCGGGATTCGTAGTCGTCAAAATTGATGTCCATAATCAGCCGTTCCAGCCACGCCCCGCTGATCAGCCAGGTCTGGCCCAGATGCTCGATCTCCAGCTCCTTGGGATCCCCGGCGGTTTGCAAGGGCTTGACATACTCCGGCTCGTAGATGGTAACCGGCGGCAGGGTGCGCAGGCGCTCCGCCACCACGCGCATCAGCTGCCGGGTCCCCTGGGTAGTTCCGGCGGAGATCTCATACATCGGGCAACCTGCCGCCTCCACATGGGCGCGAAGCCGCTGCAAGTTTTCGGAATCCGGCGGCAAAAGGTCGCACTTATTGGCCGCTACAATCATGGGCCGGTTGCTCAAATCCACGCTATATTCCTTTAGCTCGGCGCAGATAGCGTCAAAATCCGCCACCGGATCCCGATCCTCGCTGCCGGACACATCTACCACATGGACCAGCAGGCGGCACCGGTCGATGTGCCGCAAAAAGTCGTGGCCCAATCCGGCCCCACCGGCGGCCCCCTCAATGATGCCGGGGATGTCCGCCATGACAAAGGAGACGCCCTCGTCCACATAGATCACTCCCAGGTTGGGAAACAGGGTGGTGAAGTGGTAGTTGGCGATTTTCGGCCGGGCGTTGGAGGTGACAGACAGCAGCGTGGATTTTCCCACGTTGGGAAAGCCCACCAGGCCCACATCGGCCAACAGCTTCAGCTCCAAAATGACCTCCCGCTCCTCGCCCTTCAGGCCGGAACGGGCAAATCGGGGCACCTGCCGGGTGGGGGTGGCGAAATGGGCGTTGCCCCAGCCGCCCCGGCCACCCTTGGCCAGGACAAAGTCCTCCCCGGTGGACATGTCCACAATCACCTGGCCGGAGGCCGCGTCCCGGATTACAGTACCCCGGGGCACCTGGATCACCAGCGGCTCGCCCCGCTTGCCGCTGCAATTGCGCCCGGCGCCGTTGGCACCTGCCTGGGCGGCGTATTTGCGCTTGTAGCGAAAGTCCAGCAAGGTGGAGAGGTTGTCGTTCACCCGGACGATCACACTACCGCCGTGGCCGCCGTCTCCCCCGTCAGGGCCGCCTGCGGCCACATATTTTTCCCGGTGGAAGGCCACCGCGCCATCGCCGCCCCGGCCGCCGGAGACGGTGATGCGTACTTTATCAACAAACATAGAGAATCCTCCTAACAATCCGAACCGGTTAACGAAATCCGCCATTTTGTCCCAGGCTTCGCTTTCGGTAGATGCCTGCCACAATCCAGTCAAAAACCGGCACAAAGGCGCCAATGGCGGTGAGAACCGCCCTCCGACCGGATAAAACGCCATCCCGCTTCAACCGAACCGCGCACCCAACGGCTGCAAGGCCGGACATCACCAAGGTCATAGCGCCCACAACCAGAGATACAACAAGAAATCCAATGCCCCATACGCTGAACAGAGGCCAAAAAATACCGACCAATATGTGCAGCGCGATCAAAGGAATGTGGCAGCATTTGACCATCAAGTTGGCCTTAGAGGCTTGACCGCTTGCCAATACGCCTCGCGCCACACAGGCGCTGTGCCAGATCACACATCCCAAGGTCAATATTTGAAACAGTACAAATAGGATCCCCACTACAATTTGAAACGTGCCGGCTCCCCCTTGCGCCTTGCCAAAATGAAAAGGCGTCAATAAAAACAATGCGACCCAGGGAAGAAATACATAAGGATAGATTGCCAATGGGATCAGTTTGCGATATTGTTTCATAAATATTCCCCTTTTTCCGGGTGCAATACCACGGATATCCCCATGGTGCGGATTTTAAATACTTGCGGACAAAGATATATCGCGCGCCCATACGGTAAAAAGAGGGCTGCCGCAGATTATGTGCAGCAGCCCTGGGTTATACACGCATTACTGTACGGCGTAGACGGAGCACTTCCGGCGATCCTTGCCCATCCGCTCGAACTTGACGGTGCCGTCAATCAGAGCAAACAGGGTGTCGTCGCTGCCAATGCCCACATTGGTACCGGGATGGATATGCGTCCCTCTCTGACGGACCAAAATATTGCCTGCCAGAACGAACTGACCGTCCGCACGCTTCGCACCCAGACGCTTGGACTCGGAGTCACGGCCATTTTTCGTAGAGCCGCCGCCCTTATGGTGCGCAAAAAACTGAAAACCAATCTTTAGCATGGTTTACACCTCCAAAACTTCGATATAATCAGGATAGTCGTCCCGCAACCGGCACAGACACAGCAGCATACCGGCCAAAACGGCCTGCACCGTGTCCTCCTCGTCGCAGGAGACTGGAAGGGTCAGACTAACGCGGGCGTCCTCCGCCCGGACCCGAACTTTGGCGTTGGCCCCGCACACATCGTTGATGGTGGCTTCCGCCATGGTTACTGCCGCACTGACGGCGGCGCACACAATGTCGCTGCCGGCCTCGGCGTAACCGCTATGCCCGGAGACGGAGAATCCGGTGATTCTCTCGCCCTGGGTGAAAAATTCACATCTGGTCATAACTTACCGTGCGATTTTGGTGATCTCCACCTTGGTATAGGGCTGACGATGACCCATCTTGGTCTTCTCGTTCTTCTTGGGCTTGTACTTAAAGACCACAAGCTTCTTACCCTTGCCGTTTTTGAGGACCTTCGCCTCCACAGACGCGCCGGCCACCACGGGGGCGCCGATCTTGGAGTTCGCACCGTCCAGCACGGCCAGAACCTGATCGAAAGTCACGATGGACGCTTCCTCGGCGTTGAGCTTTTCAATGTAGAGCACGTCGCCCTCGGATACTGTATACTGCTTACCGCCGGTTACGATAACTGCTTTCATTTGTTTCACCTACTTTATTGTGTAGACTCGCTCTGGAGGCGGGCAAACGCCAGCTTGGAAGCCTCTTCAATGCGGCCTTTCCATTCTACCATCCGGTTTTGAGAAAGTCAAGGATTTTTTCCGTTTTTTCGCCATGTTTTGAAGAAAACCCCTGTGTTCCAGGGGCGCGGTTGGCATTTGCCGCATCTTTTCATAATGAAGCAGCCGGACCCCGCAAGATCCGGCTGCTGTAGTTTGTCAAAAAAGCCTCGCTCAGTTCGCCGCCCGCAGGCGGCGAAGAAAGTCAAATCATTTTCTGCCGCGACATGTGCGTGGCAGAAAATACTTCTCAGGCTGCAAGTGTGCGAGTTGCGCGCTGTAAGCGCACAACGAGTGCGCGGCGCAGACTGCGGCTCTTTTGGCGGAAAACCCCACAGGGGTTTTTCGACAGTTTGAAGCAGCCGGACCCCGCAAGATCCGGCTGCTGATCTTTTCAATTATTTTGCGAAAACCCGCTTGAGCTGGACGAACCGGGGCAGGCCGTCCTCTTTGACCATGCCGGTCTCGCCCTGAATCAGGGGCAGGCAGTAGTCAATAAATTCCTGGGTCACGCCGTTGCCGGCCTCGTTGATCCACTCCTGGGGCACTTTCTTTTCCGTATTGGCCACCACGGACAGATCAAACAGCTCGTAGTTGCAGTGATAGCCGTTTTCGTCCCGGGTGCAGGAGAAGCCCACCATCTTGTCGGTGGCACCGGCCACAGCGGATTCCACAGCCACCTTGCCGGACTGGAAGGACTCCTGAATATCCGTGCCGGAGGCGCAGTGGGCGGCGCAGCGCTGGAGCAGGCTCAGCTCGATGGGGCGGACCTTGGCGCCGGTGGCGGCCTTTACCACCTCGGCCAGCCGGGCGGCCAGACCACCCAACTGAGCGTGACCAAAACCGTCGGTGCCGGAGGTCTTGGCTTCGGACACGAAGGTGCCGTCGGCGTAGTGGATGCCCTCGGACACCGCCACGATGCAATTCTTCTTCTCATTATAAATCCGCTTCACGTCTGCCAGGAAAGCGTCCATATCAAAATCCCGCTCGGGCAGATAGATCAGATCGGGACCGTCCCCCTTCAGACCGGCCAGGGCGGCGGCGGCGGTGAGCCAACCGGCGTGGCGGCCCATGCACTCCACCAGGATGATCATGCCGGTGTCATATACATGGCTGTCCCGGGAGATTTCCATAAAGGAGGTGGCGATATACTTGGCGGCGGAGGCAAAGCCGGGGCAGTGATCGGTGCCGGCCAGATCGTTGTCGATGGTCTTGGGCACGCCCATCACCCGGCAGTCATAGCCCACCTTGCTCATATACTTGGAGATCTTGTTGCAGGTGTCCATGGAGTCGTTGCCGCCGTTGTAGAAGAAATAGCGCACATTGTACTTCTTAAAGATTTCCAAAATCCGCTTGTAGTCTGTGTCATCCACATCGGGATCGGCAATTTTATAGCGGCAGGAGCCCAGGGCGGAGGAAGGGGTGTAGAGCATCCGCTCCAGCTCGGCGGGATCCTCCTGGTCCATGATCATCAGCTCGTCGTTTAATACGCCTTTGATGCCATGGGCGGCGCCGTATACGGTGGTGATATTTTCATTTTCCAGAGCGGTCTTGATTACGCCATAGGCAGAGCAGTTGATGACGGCAGAGGGGCCGCCGGACTGGCCGATAATCAAAGAGCCAACAAGAGTGTTTTCAGACATGACAATTCCTCCATCTTCGGTAAAATCGGGATTTTTGCGGGGTTGAACCCATATTCAACTCCATACAGCCATGAGTATATCACAAGAATTTCCAAATGGCAAATATTTTTATTGAAAAAATCTGGTTTCTTTGTTATAATAAGGCCACAAAACAGCGGCTCCGGCCGCAATGATGAAAGGATTGATTACAATGCCTCTGGTAACATCAACCGAAATGTTTAAGAAGGCCTATGCTGGTGGCTACGCCGTGGGCGCGTTCAATGTGAACAACATGGAAATCGTGCAGGGCATCACCGAAGCCTGCCGGGAGGAGAAGGCTCCCGTGATTCTCCAGGTGTCCAAGGGCGCCCGGGCCTATGCCAACCACACCTACCTGGTGAAGCTGGTGGAGGCCGCCGTTCAGGAGTGCCCCGAGATTCCCATTGTGCTCCATCTGGACCACGGCCCCGATTTTGAGACCTGCAAGAGCTGCATTGACGGCGGCTTTACCTCCGTCATGATCGACGCCTCCTCCAAGCCCTTTGCTGAGAATATTGAGATCACCCGCAAGGTTGTGGAGTATGCCCACGATCATGGCGTGGTGGTGGAAGCGGAGCTGGGCACCCTGGCCGGCGTTGAGGACGACGTACAGGTCAGCGCGGAGGATTCCTCCTACACCCGGCCCGAAGAAGTCGAAGAGTTTGTGACCAAGACCGGCTGCGACTCTCTGGCCATCGCCATCGGCACCAGCCACGGCGCTTATAAGTTCACCGCTGCCCAGTGCACCAGAAATGAGAAGGGCATCTTGGTTCCGCCTCCCCTGCGGTTCGACGTGCTGGAGGAGGTCTCCAAGAGACTGCCTGGCTTCCCCATCGTGCTGCATGGCTCTTCCTCCGTGCCCCAGAACTATGTCCAGATGATCAACGCCAACGGCGGCAAGATGCCCGACGCGGTGGGCATCCCCGAGGAGCAGCTGCGCCGCGCGGCGGAGCTGTCTGTGTGCAAGATCAACATCGACTCCGATCTGCGTCTTGCCATGACCGGCACGATCCGTCAGTTTATGAGCGAGCATCCCGACAAGTTTGACCCCCGGGAGTATCTGAAGCCCGCCCGTGCCAACATCAAGGAAATGGTTCGCCACAAGCTGGTGAA
>CAOJND010000015.1 GCA_948439445.1 uncultured Eubacteriales bacterium
CGACAGGGTTTTGATTGCGTCAAATGTGCAGATTTATACATCTTCACACCCGGTTCTACCACAGGAAAGGCTTGTGCCCGATTGGAAGGAACGCCGGACAACATTCTTTAGAACCTATGCGCGTCCAATAGAGATAAAAAATAATGCTTGGATTGGCGGCGGCTGTATTCTCCTGCCAGGCGTCACCATAGGAGAAAACAGTGTGGTCGGGGCTGGAAGTGTGGTAAACCGCTCCATCCCGTCAAATTGTGTTGCGGTGGGAAATCCATGCAAGGTAATACGTTATTTTGATACGGACGGGGAAAGACGGCAAATGGAACTTGGGGGGATTGTATCCATATGATTAGGCTCAACGATGCCATGCATTCGTCTAAGAAGGCCTGATGGGTAAGCGTGTCCGGCATCTCGCAATTGGTTTCTTGGGAAAAAGAAATTTTGTGTAGTTTAGATAAACATTTATCAAATTATGCTTGCATTTTTTCACAGTTTTGATTACAATGAAAAAAGGAATGGCATTGTGTGCAGGATGGAATGCCGCTTGTCTGCTCTGTATTCGGTGTACATATCCGAAAAATATATTTACTGGAGGGAAACGCGAATGACAAAACGAGTAATCAGTATGCTGTTGGCGTTTTGCATGGTATGCTCCTTCCTGCCTGTTGTTGCCATGGCAGCAGCGGTTGCAGACGGAGACCTGCCGGCAATTCTGTCGGTGGCCCCATCGCAGACCAACAATCTCCCATCAACGATCGACCTGTGTCAGGTCACGTCCAGCACAGGCGGTTGGGGTGGCGGCTGGGGCGGCACGCCTAGCACAACCAGCTATCACCTGTATCTTCCCGGCAATGTAGACGCAAGTAAATGCTTCTTCTCCTGGGACGGTGGGCTGACCACCACGGACGGGACGACCAGTTATGCCAGCGGTTCCCTGCCGGTTCCGGCCCCCGGAACCACCAAGACCTATGTCTTTACCAAGGGTACGGAGAACAAGAAGTTTGAGGTCACCACCTATCAGGGTTCCCAGGCGGTGAAGCCCATCTTCATTGAAATTGATGAGAGCAAGGGCACCATTGCCGCCATGAACGGCGACCGGGAGCACGAAACCATTTGCACCGGCGATATTATCATTGACGGTGTTCGGTATGGCCTACCCAAGATCAAGGGCCGGGGCAACGCCACCTGGAGCCAGGCTAGGCAGAAGCGGGCCTATAACCTGACTCTGGATCAGAAGGTCAACATCCTGGGGATCGACTCCAAGAAGACCAAAAAGTGGAGCATTCTGGCCAATATTGCCGACCACACCTTGCTTCGCTGCAAGGTTGGCTTTGACATGGCCCATGCCATGGATATCGGCCAGGACAGCGCCTCCGCCGACGTCTGGATGAACGGCGTATACCAGGGCACCTACCTGGTGACCCCCAAGACCGACTCTTTTGTCTCAGACGACGGCTACATGGTGGAAAACGACAATTATAAGGAAAAGCCCATCGCTGAAGGCGGCGACCCCAGCTTTGAGCTGGAAGGGCTGAAGGGCGTAACCAACAGCTGGGGCGGTGTTGCGGACTATGAGCACAACCGGATTACCGTCAAAAAGATTGGCGATAATCTGTTAGAGGGCGGCCAGGAAACTGTGGAGACGCTGACTGCGGCTTCCGCAAAGATTCAGGCCTATATGCAGGAGGCGTGGGACGCCATCCGCTCTCCCGACGGCTATAACAGCCAGGGCAAGTATTATACCGATTATGTGGATCTGCCCTCCTGGGCTGCCATGTATCTGATGCATGAGTACGTTAAGAGTTTTGACGTCAATGCCGGCAGTATTATGTTCCACCGGGACGGCACTGCCGATACCGACAAGCTGATCGCGGGTCCTCTGTGGGATCTGGATAACGCGCTGGGCCGTACCAGCAACAACGGCCTGCTGGGCAGCACCGTAGATCAGATGGGCGGCGCCGGCTGGTACATCCGCGATATTGCCGACGGTAAGACCTCGATTTTCAAGACCATCGGCCAGCACGAGGACTTTATGGAAGAGGTCACCCGGGTTTACAACCAGTACCGCGCTGTCTTTGAGGGCGTGGAGGCGAATCTGGACGCGCTGGCGGAGGAAATGGCCGCCTCCGCGGAGATGAACTTCAAACGGGTCACCTCAGAGACCTATAACAATGCCAACGTAAACCGCCAGACGGTGAAAAACGCCGGTACGGAATACGAGCAGGTTTATAAGGTTACCAATACTTGGAGCGATTATGTGGATAACCTGAGAACCTATGTCAAAACCCGTTCGCTGTTCTTGGCCAACAATCTGACCAGAGAGGATCTGGGCTTCACCGTCTCCTTCCAGTGCGGCGGCGGTAGCTCTGTCACCACCTTTGACACCCAGGATACCACCGGCGCGGGCAACCCCAACGCCACCTCCGCCCTGGCACGCAACGGCGAGACCGGCGAAGTGGACACCACCGGCGAAGGCCAGGTCAACTTCAAGGTTGTTGCCCAAGGCGATTATGCTGTGACCGGTGTTACGGCGGAGCCTGCCGAAAATTATGGCAGCCTGGTGCAATTGGACGGCGGCGTATACCGTCTGACCAATGTCACCGGCCCCGTTACGGTACGTGTAGCTACGCAGGAGATCATCTGCGAGCACGAATTTGTGGACGGCGTGTGCACCAAGTGCGGTAAGGCGGCATTCCGTGTGGAGATTGCCTGTGACGCCCACTGCTCTGTCACCGCATTCCCCACCCAGGATCTGACCACCGGCGGCGTAGAGAACGCTACCTCTGCCTATGCCCGCAACAGCGCCACCGGCGAAATCGATATCTCCGGTGACGGCCAGATGAACTTTGTTGTACATGTGGATCCGGGCTATGAGATTGATGCGGTAACCGCAACGGGCAGCTATAAGAATCTGAAGGATCTGGGAGACGGCGCATACCGTCTGACCAAGATTAACGGCGCGGCTGCTGTGCAGGTGAAGACCAAGCTCCCCGGTCCTGCGATTCCCGCCAGCATCGACTTCACCGATCCGGCCTCTGCCGACCGGTTTGAGCTGGTGAACCCGGCCTCTACCGCAATCCGTCCGGGACAGGGCCTGTACTTGGTTTCCACCAAGGACGCCTTTGAGCCGTGTAATGGCCAGCTTTCCGGCACTGCCGCCACCACCCCCAAGGATCTGGTGAAGATCCCTGTGGAGGGCGACTGGACCGCCACCATGAAGTTCAACTTCAACCAGGGCGGCTCTCAGGGCTGGTATGAGTTCTTTGGCTTCTATGTCATGGACGACTACAACAACGCAGTGGGTATGCGAGGCGGCGACGGCGCCATTCAGGACTTCCTGCGGAAAAATGGATCGCTTACCGCGGATACCCCGGGCGTAAAGACCAATACCGGCCTGAAGTCCGCCAACACACACTGGTTTAGAATTGAAAAGTCCGGTGAGGACTATACCTGCTATTGGTCCACCAATGGCGACACCTTTACCAAGGTGTTTGGCTATACGGATACTGGTATTCATGGCGATTATCTTGTGATTGACGCCTACTCCGGCATGGCCACTGGCTATAACTACTTGGTCGAGTATGTTGACTTTGAAGCGCCCGACGCGCCTGCGAAGCCCAAGCCCCGTCTGGCCTCCGTCAGCGTCAATGGGCAGGCCCTGGCCGATTTCGATCCTGAAACCTTTATCTACAATTATGAAGTCTCCAAGGATTCCCAGGAGCAGCGGGTGCTGACTGCCGTAGCTGCGGAAGCGGGCATTGATGTCTCTGTGGAGCAGATTCCCGGCGGCAAGTTCGGTACCGCTGTGATCACCGCCTCCAACGGCGTGGCCACCGCCACCTACACGTTCAGCTTTAACTATGGTCCGGAGGACGACTACTTTGCCGACGGCGACATGAGCGACAATTGGAGCATCCTCCACGAAGTGAAGGACCCCACTCCCCAGCGCCCCTGGACCTACTACCGCTTTGAAGAGGGCGTTGGCCTGGTGATGCCCACCCAGAAGGGCAGTATCTACATGGCAAAACAGGCCGATCCCCAGGGTCCCTGGACCAATGTGTTCCTGATGCCGGCCCAGGGTGATTGGGAAATCATTACCAAGTCCTTCTATCCCCAGCTACCTAAGGACATCTATCAGCAGACCCAGGTCTTTGCCTGGCAGGATGAGGACCACTACATCCGGATCAACTGCCAGTACAATGCCCGGCAGAATCTGCGGGTGGAGCCTGCCAACGAGGTTGGTTCCAGCCGGTTCGACATTCTGGATGTCACCTATGCCACTCCAAATCCGGACAACACCGCGACCTTGTATTACAAGGTGAATAAGACCGGCAACAAGTACACCGTGTCCTACTCCACCGACTGCAAGAACTGGGTTGCCGGCGGCAGTGTGGATAACCTGAACTATATCGATCCCAAGTTTGGCCTGTTTGTCACCCAGGACGATGGCAACGACAACTACATCGAACTGAGTTTCGAGTATGTGGCTGTGACCTCTCGAAACGGCCAGGTGGTGAAGACCGACGAGCAAGTTCTAGTATGGGCTGCGCAGAACGCAGCGGATTACATGGCGGCGGGTCTGCCGGAGACTGCCAGCGAAACGCTGACGGTAAAGGCACCCCATGGTTATACCGTGGAATTCGTGACCAGCAACCCGGACGTGATCGCCGCTGATGGCACGGTTACTCCCGCCAATGACGATACCGCTGTGGAAGTGGCTGTCAAGGTAACCGAGGGCGATGTGACTGCCACCTCTAAGATGGTGGTTGTGAATGTTCCCGGAACCCATGAGATCCCTGACGAATTGGCAATTGTAACCGAACCTGTGTCTTTTGTGGGCAAGGTGGGCGAGCATGCCAGCTTTACTGTGGAGGTCAACCGTTCCGATGTGACCTATCAGTGGTATTTCTCCAACAACGGCGGCAAGAGCTGGGGCGTTTCGACGCTGCTGGGTAACGACACCGCTTCCATGGTCATTCCCATGAAGGCTTTCCGTGTGGGTCAGATGTATCGGGTTGTTGTAACCGATTCGGAGAATCACACGGTGGAATCCCAGACTGTCAGCATGACCACGGCATCCAAACTGGCTCTTGTGACCAATCCGGTGGATAGTGCTGTTGCCCTGGACGAGAGCGCAACCTTTACCGTGCAGGCGGAAGGGGAAGGCTTGCATTATCAGTGGATGTACTCTAACAATGGCGGTGCCAGCTGGTGCAAATCTACTCTGCCTGGCAGCACCACAGAAACTGTGACGGTTGCCATGAAGGCTTTCCGCGCCGGCCAGCAGTACAAATGCGTTGTGACCGACGCCAGCGGCAACATCGTGGAGTCCGCTGCGGCGAAATTAATTCAAAAAGAATCTAATTAAATAAGCGAAAGGGGCTGCCTCAAACGGAACATGCGTTTGAGGCAGCCCTTAGACTGTAAAAGTTGCTGTCTACGCCGCATACAATGCCCGCATTTGCAACCTGAAAGATATTTTCTGCCACACACATGTCACGGCCAAAAATAATTGAATTTTCTTCACCGCTTGCTGGCGGCGAATTGGGCGAGACTTTTTTGACAAGCTGGGCGATGGGCAGCTACAATATTAAAAAGATTGGGGCGCCCAATTGGGCGCCCCATGCTGGAATTAGCAGCAGCCGCAGTTGTTCTCGCAGCCGCAGCCGCAGTTGTTGTTGCCGCAGCCACAGTTATTGGCCATGCAGCCGCAGTTGTTGTTGCCGCAGCCCCAGCCGTTGTTACCGCAGCCGCAGAACAGGACCGCCAGGATGATGATCCAAACCAGACTGTTATTCCCACAAAGACCATTGTTACACATAGAAGATGACCTCCCAAAAGAATTAAGCGTTGAATCCGCTCATTCCATGGTATTCATCCGCCGAAAAAAGGTGCATTACAACTGGCGCAAAGCATCCACCAATGCGGTCTTGGAAACAGTCTTCTCATCTTTGACCTTGATGACCCGCGCAGGGCAGCCTGCTACCACAGTATTGGGGGCCACATCGCCAACCACCACAGCCCCGGCGGCTACCACCGCGCCCTGGCCTACGCGGCAACCCTCCAGCACCACGGCGTTGGCGCCGATTAGCACGTTGTCCTCCACAATCACAGGGGTGGCGGAAGCTGGCTCCACCACACCGGCCAGCACTGTGCCGGCGCCAATGTGGCAGTTTTTGCCCACGGTGGCCCGGCCACCCAGGACCGCGCCCATATCGATCATAGTGCCCTCTCCCACCACGGCACCAATGTTTAAAATGGCGCCCATCATAATCACGGCGTTTTTTCCAATGGAGACCTGCTCCCGAATCAAGGCGCCCGGCTCGATGCGGGCGGAAATCTGCTTCAGATCCAGCATGGGCACGGCAGAGTTGCGCCGGTCGTTCTCAATTTCCACGTGGGAAATCGCCTGCTTGTGATCTTCCAGCACCGGGGCCACATCCTTCCAGTCGCCAAACACGATTTTGCATCCCGGTCCGGCGGGAAAAATCCGGCAGTTGGGAAAATCCACCGGCTGAAGTTCCCAGACGTAGACCTTCACAGGGGTCTTTTTTTCAGAGGTTCGGATATATTCAATAATTTCTTCTGCGTTCATCATGGAATGTAAGCTCCTTCTAAATTTTTTATGATTGTACCATCTTTTTTCTGGAATTACAAGCCGGAAATTGACAGATTCCCGCAAATGGGCTATAATGGGTACAATGACCAAGGAGGCGGTAGTATGCAATTGACGAATGACCGGCGGGCGCTTCACCAGATTCCGGAGCTGGATCGTGATCTGCCAAAAACAATGGCATATCTAGAAAAGGCACTGGCCAAACTCCGGTGCCAGGTATTTTCTCCCATGGACGGCGCGCTGTGCGCCTGGTTTGATTTCGGCGCGTCGGATGCCATTGCGTTTCGCTCCGACGCCGATGCCCTGCCCATTCAAGAGCGGACCCGGCTACCATTTACCTCCGGCCATCCCGGCCGGATGCATGCCTGTGGACACGACGGACACATGGCTATGCTGCTAGAGCTGGCTCGCCGCCTGGATCAGAAGAAGGATCTATGCCACAATGTGCTTTTGGTGTTCCAGCCTGCGGAGGAGACCACCGGCGGCGCCCGGGATCTGTGTGCCACCGGTATTTTCAAGCAGTATCGCGTGGAGGCCATTTTTGGGCTGCACCTGTGGCCCGGCTTACAAAAGGGCGTTGTTGCCAGCCGGCGCAATGAGATGATGAGCCGCTCATGCGAGGTGAAGGTGGATATCTATGGCAAGTCTGCCCATATCGCCAAGGCGCAGGAGGGAATTGATGCGTTGGCTGCCGGTGTGGAATTCTACCGCCGGGTCACGGCGATGGAGGGTGCGCTGCCCAAGCGGATGCGCCGGCTGCTGAAATTTGGCAGGATGGATAGCGGTACAGTCTGCAATGCCATCTCTGGCCATACCAGGTTGGAGGGAAGCCTGCGGGTTTTCCAGGATGATGTATTCTATACCCTGCGGGCGGGTATCATCTCCATTGGAAAGGATATTGAGCGCAGTTATGGCTGTACCGTCAATGTGTATATGAACGATGGTTATCCCGCTGTGATGAACCCCGGTCCACTGTACGACCGGGTGCGGCAGGCGGTGGACTTTCAGGAACTGTCCGAGCCAAGCATGATTACGGAGGATTTTTCCTGGTATCAGCGCAAGCTTCCCGGGGTGTTTTTCTTCCTGGGGGTGGGGGATACCCCAGCCCTGCACGCGGAGGATTTTAACTTTGATGAGGACGTGCTCATCAAAGGCGTGGAATTTCTCCAGGCCTTGGCGGAGAATTTTAAATGATGGGACACAATCTCCGGCTGGACGCCTTGGAGCGCAGTGGGATCCGGCGCTTTACCGCTTTGGCGTCCACGGTGCCGGACTGTATCAAGCTCACCCTGGGGGAGCCGGATCTGGATACCCCAGCTCCCATCCGGCAGGCGGCGGTGCGGGCCATGGAGGCGGGGCAGACCCATTACGCGCCCAATCAGGGGCTTTCGGCGCTGCGGCAGGCCATTGCGGACTATGAGACGGGCCGGGGGATGGCCTGTAAGCCAGAACAGGTGTTGATCACCCAGGGCGCCACCGGCGCACTGTTCACCGCCCTGCTGGGGGTGCTGAACCCTGGCGACGAGGTGGTTATTCCGGTGCCGGCCTTTCCGCTATATGAATCCATTGCGAAGGTGGCGGGCGCAATCCCGGTGCTGCTCAATACCCAGACGGACGGCTATCAGCTGACGCCCCAGGCCCTGGCGTCCGTTATCACGCAGAAGACCCGGGCCATTGTCCTCAACTCGCCCAATAACCCCACCGGCAGCGTGTTTGGGTGCGATTCGCTGGCGGCGGTGGCTGCGGCGGTGAAAGACAAGCCCATCTGGGTGATCTGCGATAATGTATATGACCGGCTGATCTATGGGCCCTGCCCGGATTTGTCCTTGGCTGGCACCGGTCAGGTGCTGCTGTGCCAGAGCTTTTCCAAGCCGTATGCCATGACCGGCTGGCGGCTGGGATATCTGGTGGCGCCGGAGGCGCTGATGGAGCGGCTGCTACTGCTCCATGCCGCCCAGGTAGCGGCGGTACCCACCTTTGTGCAAGCGGCGGGGATTACCGCGCTGGAGCAAAGCGTGGAGCCAATGCGCCGGATCTATGCCCAGCGGCGGGACTATGTGCTGAACCGGCTGTCCCAAATGGGCCTTTCCTACCCGGAGCCTGGCGGCGCATTTTATGTATTTGCGGATATCCGGCCCTTCGGACTGGACGATGAGATGTTTTGTACCCGCATGATCCAGCAGGCCCACCTGGCGGCAGTGCCGGGAAGCTGTTTTCACGGGCCGGGGCATATTCGCCTGTCCTACTGCTGCGCTATGGAGGATTTGCGGCGGGGTATGGACCGGTTGGAAGGATTTTTGGAGACATTTAGGAGATAAAAATACCATGCAAAGAACCATTTTTAAGGGCATTGCAACCGCCCTGATCACCCCGATGACCACCACAGGCGTGGATTATGACGCCCTTGCCCGGCTGATTGATTTTCAGCTGGCCGCCGGCGTCCATGCCCTGGTGGCGGTGGGCACCACCGGGGAAAGCGCCACCCTGTCCGCCCAGGAGCGGCGGGAGGTGATCCGCTTCACCGTGGAGCGGGCGGCAGGCCGGGTGCCTGTCATTGCCGGTACGGGGACCAACCATACCGAGCATGTGTTGGAATTTACCCGCAGCGCCTGCGGCGATGGCGCGGATGCCGTATTGGTGGTGACCCCATATTATAATAAAGCCACCCAGGGTGGTCTGGTCGCCCATTTTACCGCAGTGGCCGACGCGTCGGAAAAACCTGTCATTTTGTATAATGTGCCCTCTCGCACCGGCTGCAATCTGCTGCCCGCCACCTGCGCCAAGCTGGCAGAGCATCCCAATATTGTGGCCATTAAGGAGGCCTGCGGCAATATGGCCCAGGTGGTGGAGTTGGCCAGGCTGGTGGATGGAAAGCTGGATATCTACTCCGGTGAGGACGGATTGACGGTTCCCATTTTGTCCATGGGCAGCAAGGGCACCATCAGCGTGGCTTCCAATGTGGTGCCCAAGGAAATGGTGGCCATTACGGACAAATTTTTCGCTGGGGATGTGGCGGAGGCGGCGCGGCTGCAATGCCGTCTGATGCCCTTGATCGACGCGCTGTTCAGCGAGGTGAATCCCATTCCGGTGAAAGCCGCCATGGCGGCCATGGGCTATGGCCAGGAGCATCTACGGCTACCCCTGACGCCCATGGAGCCGGAGAACCGGGCAGTTTTGCTGGAGCAGATGCGGAAGCTGGGGGTACTGGCGTGAGGGCCGTGGTCTGCGGCGCCAACGGCGCCATGGGCCAGCTGATCCGAGAGATTCTGGCGGAGGAAGCGGTGGGCCTTGTGAGCCTGGACGGGGAACATGGGGTGCCGAAGACCTTTGCGGAGCTTCCCCCGGTGGATCCGGAGGTGGTGGTGGACTTTTCCCACCACAGTGCCATCTCATCTGTGCTGGACTATGCCCGGGAGCAGGGTTGCGCCGTGGTAGTGGGCACCACCGGCCATACGGAGGCAGAAAAGGCCATGATTTATCAGGCCGCCCAGACGCTTCCCATCTTCTACAGCGGCAATATGAGCCTGGGCATCGCGGTGCTGTGCCGCCTGGCTTGCCAGGCCGCCGCGCTTTTTCCGGAGGCGGATATCGAGATTGTGGAAACCCACCACAACCGAAAGGTGGATGCGCCCAGCGGGACGGCGCATATGCTGTTTCAGTCGATTCAAAAGGCCCGGCCCCAGGCGGTAGAACACTGCGGCCGTGCCGGAGAGGGCCGGCGAGTTCCGGGGGAGATTGGCATCAGCTCTGTGCGCATGGGCAATGTGGTGGGGATTCATGAGGTGCACATCTGCACCGGCAGCCAGACCCTGACCCTGCGGCATGAGGCCTCCAGCCGGAAGATGCTGGCTGACGGGGCTGTCGCCGCCGCCCGGTATGTGACAGGAAAGCCTGCGGGACTGTACGATATGGAAACCATGCTGGAGGAACGATAAATGGAATGCTGGCATATGAGCGGCGCGGGCAATGATTTTATGGTGGTTGATGCCCGGGGCCGGCAGATGGATTTTCCTAAAATGGCCAAGGAGCTCTGTGCGCGCAGCGGCGCGGATGGCTTTATGGCGGTGGGCGAGGCGCAAGACGCGGACTTTCGGCTGCATTTTTACAATTCCGACGGATCCCGGGGAGAGATGTGCGGCAATGGTGCCCGGTGCGTATGCCGGTTTGCCTACGACCATGGCATTGCCGGGCCACAGATGACGGTGCTGACCGACGCCGGGCTGGTGCCGGGCCGGCGGCTGGATGAAACACAGTACCAGGTCCTGCTGAATTTACCTACCGTGACAGACTTGGGCCGGAAAACTGGGGTTGCCTATGTGGAACTGGGAGATCCGGGTTTGCCCCACGCCGTGTTGGAACAGCCGGGGCTGAAGTGGGAGGACCGGGACGCATTGCGTCAGCGGGCCAGGGCGCTTCGGATTGATCCGGCCTTTCCCAAGGGCGCAAACGTGAATTTTTATACCTGGTTGGAGCCGGGCCACATCCGGATTCTGACCTTTGAGCGGGGCGTGGAGGATTTTACTCTGGCCTGCGGTACCGGTACTGGCTCCACAGCGGTAGTGCTATACCTTCGGGGGGAGCTGCCGGACGGCGCTTTGGTGGCGGAGAACCCCGGTGGCGTCCTGCGGGTCAAAATTTTCGGCGCGCCCGGTGCGATCGAGGCGGTGCAGCTAGAGGGCCCGACCCAGATTATCCAAAAATACGAGTTATAACCCGCGGATTTGCGCGGTCATCGCGCGATCTTTCATCACCGAAAGGCGAATCCATAACAAAACGCCCCCGTTTCCTGCTACTTTGGCGGGAACGGGGGCAAATTGTATGCATTGCTTGGCCGGGGCTGCTTGTAGCAGCCCCGGCCTGATACTGAGTTTGGTTAAGCCACAGGATCTTTCGAGAAAACCGTGGACAGACGATGCAGCAGAGCAGCCAGCTGGCAGCGCTGAGAGGTCAGCTTGGGGCCAAGGGTGGTCTTGCTCATGCCCTTGACTACGCCTGCGGAAACAGCCCAGGTAAAGGCGTCCACAGCGTAATTTTGCACGGTGTTGGCGTCGGTATACTTGTCCAGGTTGCCGGTATTCTGCACGTCCACCTTCTTGTACTTGGCGTAGCGGTAGAGCATGGTAACCATTTCTTCCCGGGTCACCGGCACGTTGGGCCTAAAGGTACCGTCGCCATAGCCGTTTGTAATGCCGGCCTGGGTGGTCCATGCCACGGCGTCGGAGAAGTACCGCCCTGCGGGCACATCGGTGTAGTCAGCGCTGGTTTCGGGTGCGTCTTCTCCGGACATCCGGAACAACACCGTGGCCAACTGCCCACGGGTTGTGGTCAAGGTTGGCCCGAAGGTGGTTGCGGTCATGCCGTTCATCAAGCCCTTGCCATAGCAATACAGAACGTCGTCATAGTACCAGCTTTTTTCCGTAATGTCTGTAGGTGCCGTTACCAGCGTGATACGGCCCGCACCGTTGACATCGCCATAGGGGCTGTTCTCCGCCGTGATGGTGGGCAGGCCCGTCTCGGCGTCTTTGGGGAAGGATTGGATGTAGTTGGCCAGAACCATGTAATCCTGCATCACATAGTCCAGGACGTTGACAGCGCCGTCAAACATGGCAAAGCCGTCGCCCAGATCCCGCAGGGTGTAGTTGTAGCCGGCCAGATTGTACTTGGCGTTCAGGTCCAGGGGGACATATTTGCCGGTTTCCTTATCCAGGATCTTGACGTTGCGCACCCGGTATTCCCCGGTGGGACCACCGGTCCAAACGTTCTTGTCGTTGGCACGGACGGTGTTGGGAATATAGGAATGAATTTCATAGGTCAGGCCGGAAACCTGTAGGAAGCCACCGCATTCTGCGGCCTCCGTGGTGCGGGCGCCCCATTCCAGTGCGTCCAGAAGCTGCTGGCCGGTGACGGTCTGCAAGCAGGCCACGTTGCCAAAGACGTGCATGGCCTTACAATCCAGGTAGGATAGATCGCCGGTAATGGCCGTATTCCGGATGCCGCCGCCGTTCATCACCGCCACATCCACGTCCAGATCCATGTTGTCAAACAGATAATACAGGGCGTCAGCAGTAAAGTCGCCGGTGTTTGTCTCGTACTTACGGACCAGACGGTTGCCGTCCGCATCAAAGTTGTCGAATGTTACGGTTGTAGTACCAACAACCTGGCCCAGCTGGGCCTGAATCTTATCCATCCAGGCCTGCTCCATGGAGGCAACGGTAGCGTCCCGATCCTCATAGTCCGTCACCAGGCTGGTGTGGATGGAGCCGTCGGTGCCAATGGTCATCTGGCCGATTGCGCCAAAGTAGGAGCCGGTCTGGGTCAGCACCACGCTGTTGCCGGCCTTATCCTTCACTTCCATCATGGGAACGGCGCTGTGGGAATGTCCGTCAATGAAAGCGTCCAGACCGGTGGTGTTGGCAATTAGCTCCTGAGAGGTCCAGGGCTGGGACGCGGGGTCAATACCCAGATGACCCAAGGCAATCACATAATCCGCCTCGGCGGAGGCAGCGTCAATGGCCTTCTGCGCGGCGTCGTACAGCTTTTTGCCGTCCTGGCCGCCAAAAATATCGTAGATATACTCGCCCTTCTCGTTCTGGAAGTAAGCGGGAGTGGATTTTGTGAAAGACTCAGGGGTGGTGATGCCCACGAAAGCGACCTTCACATCACCCAGATCAAACACCTTGTAAGGTGCCAACACAGGCTTGTCGTTGACCAGGTCATAGAAGTTGCAGGAGACGTAGGGAAAATTGGCCTGTTCAATCACAGACAGCGCCCGCTCCATACCGTAGTCAAACTCATGGTTGCCCAATGTAGCCAGATCATAACCGGTGGCGTTCATTAGGTCGATAATGGTTTCGCCGTCGTCCATGGAGCCATAGGCAGTGCCCTGGATATGGTCTCCAGCGTCCACCAGAAGCACCTGATTGCCGGCGGCTTTGTACGCCTGCTTCATTGCTGCCACACTGGCATAGGACAGGGCCGGAACGGCATTTCCTTGCGCGTCCTCTTTCGTGTTGTCGATGTAAGTATGGACGTCATTGGAATAGAGAATGACAATATCGTCACTCTTAGGCGCGTCCGCTGCAAAAACAACGGGTACTAAACTCAGCACCAACGCTACCACCAGCAGCAGGGACAGGCCGCGCTTACATACGGAATTACACATTGCTCGAATCCTCCTTTGTAAATTGAATGATTGATTTGGACTTTGCTATCCTTATTTTACCAAATTTTTTAGTACTTGGCAACAGTAGCCAAGCGCCTTTTTACAATTTTCCCCAATATTTTTCCCGAAATCCTTCAATTCTGTCCCGGTCAGGTGAAAAAACGGTAAAAATAAGCGGCAGGCGGCGAAAAAAACAAGGCCGCAGGCCTCTACACACAAAGCCTACGGCGCTTTTCTTAAAAATTGTGTTCTTATTCCTCAGCGGGTCCTTTGATCCGCGTCTCAATTTTTTCCAGGGCCTTTTTCATCTGGTTATAGGTTTCCTCGGGAACACGGCCAGCGAAGCCTGCGTCATATAGCGCAATGGTCTGCTGGATGGGCGTTACGCGCAGACCGCCTTCCGCGCTCTGTTCCGGCTTGAGGATGTAGGTGGGTGTATAAGAATAGCCGGTCAGGGTGGTGATGCCGGTGTAATTATCCCGGGTGATCTCCAGATTTAAAATCAAAGCGTATTGGGAACCGCTTTCCTCAGCATCGCCGTAGAAGTCCCCCAGGGAATAGGCCACCAGGGTACCGGCGTCCTGGTCGTATTCAATCTCCTGCACCAGATGGGGATGGGTACCCAGGATGACGTCTACGCCGTTTTCCAATAGCAGATTCCGGATTTTCTTCTGAGAGCTGCTGATTTCCTCGTTATACTCGCTGCCCCAATGAAGCATGGCGATGGTAAAATCCGGCTGGGCCTCGGACACACTACGCAGAATCTGCCGGATGCCGCTGTAGTCCACCTCCCGATAGGTGGTGGCATAGTCGGTATAGAGCAAATTGACACAGCCTTCGCTCCCCTCGGGTAAGCCCAGATTGTCCATGCCTTTGGTAAATGCAACAAAGGCGATCCGCAAGCCGTTGACCTCTCGAATCACAAATCCCTTGCCGGATTTTGCCTGCTCCGGGGTGGCATAGGCGCCTGCGGTTTCCAACCCAGCGCTATGCAGGTTGGTCAGCGTGCTGGCCAAGCCCAGCATACCGTTGCGGATGGAGGCGGAATTGGCGGTCTGCACCAGATCTACACCGGCTTGGGCTAGCGCTGTGGCCAGCTCAATTGGTGCCGAGCCGCTCTGGGAGCCGTACGGTTCGCCGCACAAATTCCCCTCGAAATTTAGTACTGCCAGATCGGCCTGGGCCAAGATGGGCAATACATCTGAAAATGCCTGCCGAAAATCATAGCCGCCCTCCGGCAATTGATTTTGCTGGACTACTGTGTCGGTGACGTTTAAATCTCCGGCGGCGGCAATGCGAACCACTGTAGTTGGCGCCACAGCCGGCTCCGTAGAAGAAGTGGCCTCCACCTGTGTTAGAGGATTTACAGCGGGGGTGTCCGTAGGGATAGCGGTGAGATAATAGATCAAACAACCGATCAGAATCAACGCAAAAAAAGCCAGCAGCCAAATATAGGGCAGGGGCCGACGCCCCCGGCGGCGCCGGGCCGGCCGGTGGCTTGCTGGGCCAGATGAATCTATTGCTGGGCGGGATTGCCGGGGGGACTGGTCCTGAGGTGAAACAGGCCGCCGGCGCCCTTTGGAATATGGAGTGGTTGGGCGGAGCCGCCGCTTGCCTCGTTCTGATGCCATAATGGTTCCTCCAGGATAGGGATTGCTACCTTATTCTCTTTATTCTACATCACTTTTCCTGCGGTGACAAGCACAAAATATGAATACTTGGCAAATGTCGAAAAATATGATATACTGGAACCGGCAAAAACCGACACGTTATTTGAACTGCGCGGCAGGGAAGCAGAGATGCCCTTTTCTCGGTGTGCTGCGAATTTTCTGCCAGGTTCCGGAGGTGTTCCATGACCCAGACCAAAAAATCCGCAAAGAATTGCGTCCTTCGGCGACGAGGGGCCTTAACCTTGGCGGTGGCGGCGGTGCTGCTGGCCGGGTTGGCCTTTGGCTTGGGCCGCCCTAGGGGGGAAGCGCTGGGGATACCGCCCCAGACGGAACCGTCTACACAGCCTGTGCTGGCGGAGAATCCCTTTGAAGCCCAGGATTTTTCCTACCAAAATGGGTACATGACCTGTACCGCGGCAGACACGGCTCTAGGGCTGGATGTCTCCGAGCATCAGGGCCAGATCGATTGGCAGAAGGTAAAAGCCGCCGGAATGGAATTCGCCATGATTCGGTTGGGCTACCGGGGGTACAGCGAGGGCGTGATCTGCGCCGATTCCCGAGCGCGTACCAATCTGGAGCAGGCGCGGGAAGCAGGGCTTGCCATAGGTGCTTATTTCTATTCCCAGGCGATCAGTATCGAAGAAGCTCAGCAGGAGGCTGAGTGGGTAGTGGAGTTTCTGGGAGATACCCAGTTGGACCTGCCGGTGGTTTTCGACTGGGAATACGTGGACCAGCAGGCCAGAACCGGGCAGATGAGCGGCAGACAGGTAACCGCCTGCGCGCTGGCATTCTGCCAGGCTGTGGAAGAGGCGGGGTATTCCCCTATGGTCTATTTCAATTTAGATTTGGCGGGACGACTGCTGGATTTGGAGGCGCTGGAGCCGTATGGGTTTTGGCTGGCCCAGTATCAGGACGCGCTGACTTTCCCCTATGAAGTGGCTATGTGGCAGTACACAAGCCAGGGTGAAGTGGACGGAATTTCTGAACATGTTGATTTAAATCTTCTTTTTTTGGAAGCAATCTCCCCAAAAGTCAAGCAATCCCTAGGTGCAACCACGCAAAAAACCGGAAAATCAGTTGACACCGCATTTTAAGCCGTGTATAATGTAAAAGAATAATCCAGCTCTGTGTAATGGAGCGGTTAAGGTGATAAACAGACATGAACCTGATAGCGGAAGTAAAAGTGAATTCCTCCAAGCTACCTCAGGCAGATAAAAAAACCGAGTATTTTATTGAGCCGGTGGCACACCCAAACGGTGGAATTGGGTATCGCTTTGTAAAACGGCTGGCAGACATTCTGTTTGCTTTGCTTGGCCTGCTTGTGGCTGCGATTCCCATGGCCATTGTGGCAATCGCAATCCGTCTGGATTCTGAGGGACCTGTAATTTACCGTCAGGAGCGGCTGGGGAAAGATGGCAAACCGTTTTTAATTTGTAAATTTCGTTCCATGCGATTGGATGCGGAAGCAGACGGCGCCCAGTGGGCGGATGAAGATGATCCTCGGGTAACCCGTGTGGGCGGCATTTTGCGCAAGACCCGGCTGGATGAATTGCCCCAGTTGGTCAATATTTTAATGGGCCAGATGAGTTTGGTGGGGCCTCGGCCGGAGCGGGCCTGCTTCTATGAGGAGTTTGAGACATATATCCATGGCTTTTCCAACCGTATGGCGGTAACCCCTGGATTGACCGGTCTGGCGCAGGTCAGCGGTGGATATGATCTACCGCCGGAACAAAAGATTATCTATGACATGCGCTATATCCGGGAGCGTAGCATTTTATTGGATTTAAAGTGCATTTTCCGGACTATTGGCGTGGTGTTTAGCCATAATGGGGCCAGATAATTTTAGAGGAAAGCGTATCATGACAAAGGATCCGGCAGCCGGGGCAATGGCCTTGGCTGCTGGATTTTCACTTCCAGCCAAATTTTAGGGGTTGGGAAGCGGCCCGGCGGCAGAGGCATGCCAGGCCAACAGCCACTGTTCCAGAAGCCCTACTGCGTACCAAATGGTTTCGTAGCGCAGGTAAGCCAGGGCGTTGGCGTCCCACAGATACCGTAGCCGGGGTGCGAACTCCTCATCCCCCAACCAAAGCTGCACCACCATAGTCAAATCCTCAAACACTGGCAATACATAGCCCACGTCTGCCCCGGGAAATGGTACGCCTCCCATGGCCCGGCAAGCACCCGCCAGCTGCGCCGGGGCCTGATCAAAGGTCCGCGCTGCGGCATTGGGTCTATTTTCCGCCAGGTTTTGATGAAATTGGCGGCCTAGCTCCTGGATGGTACAGTATTGCCCGCTGGGCTGCCGGTCCTCCCGGCTGTCGCAGACCAGATCCAGAAGGGTCAGGACCTCCTCAAAGCTGTTGCCATCTACCCAGACTCTATTTTCTAGTCGCTGCTGCCGCCCGGTCTGGCGGTGAATGCGGTAGGGCTTGCCAAAAAGCGCCGAATAGAGGTAGACTTGATCCGCTTCCAATGACAGCTTGCGAATCAGCGCCTGCTGGTCATAGGTTAAAAACCGCTGCTGCGCCTGCCGCGCCGCAATTTCGTAGTTGTTTTGTCGTTTCATATTGCCCTCCGCCGTCCGAAAAATAGGGCTTGCGCCGCATCTGGACGGCGCTTTTATTTTACCATCAATTTAAGGATATTTCCACTGCTTTTTCCGCTGTAATTTTTGGGAAGCGTCCACCGTATGGAGACGTGCGCTTTTGTTTGCCATTTTTTGGGGAATTTTACCCAATGAAACCGGAAAAAAACTAAGATTTTGACAAAACTAATACTTTACATCCTGAGCTCCGTATTGTATAATGAAACCGTTCGGAATCTATGGAATTCCAAGCGAAAACCCGTTATTTTTACGCTGCCAAAGCAGCGAGATTTGAAATGGAGGAAATTATCATGTCTATCAAAGTTGGTATCAACGGTTTTGGCCGGATCGGTCGTATGGTGTTCCGGGCTAGCCTGAACCATCCCGAAATCGAGATCGTGGGCATCAACGATCTGTGCCCCGCCGACTATCTGGCTTATATGCTGAAGTACGATACCATGCATGGCCAGTTCAACGGGACCGTTGCATCTACCGAGACTTCCATTATTGTCAATGGCAAGGAGATTCCCATCTCCGCAGAGCGTAACCCCGCCGATCTGCCCTGGGCAAAGCTGGGTGCTGAGTATGTTGTGGAGTCCACCGGCCTGTTCCTGACCCAGGAGAAGGCTGCCGGCCATCTGGCTGCTGGCGCCAAGAAGGTCATTATGTCCGCGCCTTCCAAGGACGCTACCCCCATGTTCGTCTGCGGCGTGAACCTGGACAAGTACACCTCCGACATGAACTTCGTGTCCAACGCTTCCTGCACCACCAACTGCCTGGCGCCCATCGCCAAGGTCCTCAACGACAACTGGGGCATTACCGATGGCCTGATGACCACTGTTCACTCCACCACCGCTACCCAGAAGACCGTTGACGGTCCCTCTCTGAAGGATTGGCGTGGTGGCCGTGCTGCGGCTGGCAACATCATCCCCTCCTCCACTGGCGCTGCCAAGGCTGTGGGCAAGGTTATCCCCGAGCTGAATGGCAAGTTGACCGGTATGTCCATGCGTGTGCCCACCCTGGACGTGTCTGTTGTGGACCTGACTGTGAACCTGGCCAAGCCCGCTACCTATGATGAGATCTGCGCCGCTATGAAGGCCGCTTCCGAGGG
>CAOJND010000016.1 GCA_948439445.1 uncultured Eubacteriales bacterium
CTGCTTTGGAGTCCGGGGCACCCTGCGTACAGAGGCAGGGCTTCCCATACTAAGGCTGCCTCTGGTGGAAAAGATTCCATTTTTGGGAGAAGTTCTGGGGAGTAATTCGATTTTTATCCACCTGACCTGGATTTTGGTTCTGTTAATGTGGCTTCTTGTATACCGCACGCCCTACGGCTTCTGGCTCCGGGCGGCGGGAGAGCGGCCTGGCGCGCTGGCCACCGCCGGTGTCCGGCCGGACCGGGTGAAGTGGTTGGCCTCTGTGGGTTGCGGTGCATTCTGCGGCCTGGCTGGCGCGCAGCTAGCCCTTGGCAATGTGACCATGTTCTCCGAGGGCATGAGCAACGCCCGGGGCTATGTGGCCTTCGCCTGTGTGATTTTCGGCGGAGCCAATCCGGGGAAGGTCTATCTGGCGGCATTGATGTTCGGCTTTTTTGACGCGCTGGGCTATCGGCTTCAAGAGTACCACATCAGCTCCAATCTGACCTCTATGATCCCGTATGTGATTACCGTGGTGATGATGGTCTATGTGGTGGTTCGCCAGCAGAAGAAAAAGCGGGCGGTGCCGTCGGTAGACGGTTGATGGCCTGCCTTGCGCCAAAGCGGAACCGGTACAGGTGAAATTTAATGACCCCCTCAAACGCTGGCAAAATCCCGTTGGGGTTTTCCAGTAGTCTGAGGGGGCAAGTTATCTTTATAGGTTCTGCTATCCAAAAAACAATCCGCTTATGTACGGGCCCTGAGCAAATTGCTGTGTCATCGCCGGGGGAAGTGGCGAGGATGTGGCATTCTGCCCAGGTGATATGTGTGTATAGCGACCTATGAAAGATACAAATGGATGTAGAAATTAAAATATTGCTTTGTATATCGCCAGGCAATTCGACCTTAAGAATTTGCTGGTTCCGCTTTTACCCGGTCACAGCGCACTGTCACCCGGCTGGCCCCGCCGTAGGTGCAGGTGAACAGGGTCAGGTCATATTCCCCTGATTCCATTTCTTCCACAGCGGTGGCCGAGAGAATATCCACGACCACCACCTGGTAGTTCCAAACCACCCCGTCCATGTCGGTAAAAGTCACTGTAGCGCCGGTGGTAAGGCCTTTCAGCAGCCCGAAATGCTCTCGATAGTTGTGGGCGCAGATCACTAGATCATCCGTCTTAGTGGAGCCGCTGTAGCGGCAGGGGGCGATTTTCAGCCGGGAATAATCCCATTTTGACATAACAGGAAGCTCCAGTCCCAGATCAGGAATTGAAAGATACCCCACATAACCATAGCCATCGATCTCCACCTCAGTCATGGCAGGATCATAGGGATCGGGGTAGTATGGTTCTTCTGCGGGGTTGGTGGGAACCGGTTGCGAGATCTGCGCAATCATTTGGGGCAGGATATTTATGGCGGCATCCCCAGCCTGCTTGGCTTCCAGCCGGTTAAACAGGAACAGGGACAGCGCGCCCAAAATCAGCGCTGTCCCCAGGAGAATACAAACAGTTCCCGTTTTACGCATTGCGCTGTCCCTTTCTCCCTGCCAGCCGCAGCGCCAAGCCAAGAACGAGCAAGCCAATCCCCATGGCTGCCAGGACCGGTACCGGCCAATTGAGCTGCCCAGTCTGCGGTAGATTGGGTTTTGGCGGCTTCGATGGGTCCGTTGGTCCGGGCTTTTGCGCTAGCTGAAATTTGCCCGCGGCATTGACTTCATATACATAATTCCCGTCCTCCTGTATGGGGACCGTCACCAAAAACGAATTAAGCGGCGCATAACCGTCGGAGGGTGTGGTCTGGACGATCAAATACAGCCCCAGCTCCAGATCGGTAAATACCACGTTTCCATTTTTGTTGTCCGCCGTGCCATAGGCGGGGAGTTTGTGCTCTTTCACAAAGGTATTCACCTGCTCCGCCAGACTGGCGGAATCGATGTCCCCATAGCTCTGGGGAAAGTCTGCCATGGTGGCAGTTTTTTCAAAACTGTAATTGCCATTGTCTTCACGAAGCTCTCCCACCCGGTAGGCGGTCAGGGTTCCTCCCGTTATGGTCTTGCCACCGTCCTTCATCTGCACCGTAATAGAGCCTTTCCTGGCCGGATCTGGCGCTTCGAGGGCATAGGCTGTCAGGTGCAGGCCGCACAGCAGACATAGAACGATGCAGAGAGCCGCCATTCGTTTTATATGCTTCATAGGGTTTTCCTCCTAATGTTTTTTCCGATGGGCGCCGGCCAGCAGGACAACCAATAAAATCAGCAGCATGGGCACAGCCACAAACGGCGCAATCAGCATGGGCTCAATCTGCATGGCGTCCGCCGTCACCCGGATCTGCTCTGCCTGCGCCTGATTGGCGATCCGGTGCCCTCGCACCAACAGCCGGTGGCTGTTGATGCCGTAGGGGGTGCAGGTGACCAGGGTGCAGTAATCCTGATCTTCTGTAATAGCCAAATCCGTTACCTCATGGGGTAAAACAATCCGAATCTGGTCGACCTCATAGGTCAACGTCTCATCCAGGGTCCGCAGCAGGAAGGTATCCCCCTCCTTTAGCTGGTCCAAATTGGTGAATAGCTTTGCGCTGGGCAAGCCCCGGTGGCCGGAGAGGACGCAGTGGGTGCTTTTCCCACCTACCGGCAGGGAGGAGCCTGCGATATGTCCCACGGCGATCTGTAACACCGCCTCGTCCGTTCCGTGATAGATGGGCAGGGCGCAGCCAATGACAGGAATTTCAATATAGCCAATGATCCCGCTGCTGGATACGCTCAAAAGCGCTTCATATTCCGCCTGTTCTTCTTCCGACAGTGTGAAACGGTCTGCCTTTTGCAGGAGAGATCGATTGTATTGTTCCGCCTCCGCCCAAAGCTGTTCATAGCGGCCGTCGTCCAGCGCCGCCACCTGCTCGGCGTACTCGGTAATTGCTCTGGATTGATGCAGCGAGTTCCAGTAGTCGCTGACTGTTGGGTACAGCAGCAAGGACAGCCCTGTTAGAAAAATCAGTATTAAAATAATCGTGGAAAATCTACCTTTTTTCATGCAGGGCTCTCCTTGCCGCTGTGACATGTTCCGTCACAGCGGACATTTTTTATATTGCTTCCGCCAGGCCGGGGAAAGCGTGTTTCCCCTGGCCTATGTATGGCGGATTGGTAACATTTATTCGTTCGTGGTGCTCATGCGCTTTTTGGTGATGAGCAGGACGGCAGCGCTGACCAGCAGGATGGAGCCGACCACATAGAAGATGGTGGTACCCATGCCGCCGGTGGAGGGAAGCTCTTTGCCGGACTGGTTGTTGACCTTGGCGGTAACAGGATCCAGCGCCAGGGTCTTGCTGTCCTCGCTGGCAGTGGGGGTAATTTTTACCTCGACATCCGCGGTCAACTTGTTGTAGCCGTCGGGGGCCTTGGTCTCGCACAGATAGTAAGTATCGGCGTCCAGGCCAGCAATATCGATCTTGCCCTGATCGTCAGTGGTCAAAACCGTGTTTTCAGGCCAGGTAATTTCCTCGCCTTCCGCGGCAGTGGGCACATCCGTCCAGCCGGTGAGCTTGCCGCTTACGATGGTGGCAACCTTAGCCTTGTCGTTGCTCAGCAGAACGAACTGTGCGCCCTGCAAGACGTTGCTCTCATTCCCATTGCCGTATTTCAGAACATCGAAGCTCCAGGTGTAGGTTTTGGTGATGCTGGGGGGCGTAAACGTATTTTTGTTGTCCTCGCTGTATGCAACCTTGCTCTCGTTGGGATTTCCTTCGCCGCCGACTACAGCGTTCGCATTCACGGTGGCGGTATAGGAGATCTCAATCTGGTCGTTGGCCTTCAGCGTATCGCAGAAAGCCTGGGTAAATACAACGTGGAAGGTGCAGTCGTCGCCAAGCTCCGCCGTTTCGACGGTATAGTTGTCCGCGTCTACAGCTTCCCCGTTCAGGGTGACGCCGGTGACGCCGCCATAGGTCAAACCAGTGGACATCTTATCATGGAACACATAGTTTTCAGCGCCAGCCTGGGCCGTAATGGTGCTCTTGAAGTTCACGGTCTGGCCGATGTCAGCATCGTTGGCGCTGCCATAGCCGCTGGAAGAATCCTCTTCGACGGTCTTTACATTAGTGGGAGCCTCGTTCTTTTCCTCCATCACCACATCCGGATTGGTGGTATCCAGAGAACACAGGGTACCCAAGGTGGTGTCCACCAGGTAATAGCCCAGCTTCAGGTCGGACAGCTTAACGGTGGAATACTTCTCGCCCTCTGCCGCAGCGGTGGCGTCGGCGGTCATTCCCGCAGTCTTTGCCTGTGCCTGCGCAGCCTTGGCAAAGGCGGCGGCGTCAGCACCTTCTACCCAAGTCACATAGCCTTGCTCGTCAAAACTGACATAGCTGGTCTGAGTCTTTAGCCAGGTTTCCCATGCGCTGTTGGCCTTGTAGGCATAGGCGTTTGTCGTAGCGTTATAACTCTCCAGATACAGAATCTGGTAAGCGTCATAGGTCTGTCCGGGAACAGCGTCGTTGATGGTAATGGAGCCGCCGGACAGCGGACCCTCCTGCGCTGCGAAAGCTGTGGCGGACAGGGCGAATACCATGGTCAGCGCCAGCAGTAGGCATACAACTTTTTTTGCATGTTGTAACATAATTTTTTTCCTCCTTCATATCGGACTGTAAATTTGGGAGCTCTGTCTTTTATGTTTGGAAAGCAGTTTGGCATCAATGGTTTTGCCAAATGAAAAGCAGCCTCATTCCTGCCTCCTTTCTCGTCTGCGTCTGTTCCTGCTTCCGATATACATGCCGAATGCTGCTGTCGTCATCAGTAGCCCTCCGGCTTTGTACCATATGGTTCCGCTGCCGCCGGTTCGCGGCAGCTCATAACCGGTGCTGTTGGGCACCGTCAGGGTGTAAAGGTTGCCCGTATCCGGTGATGCCTCCGGCCCTGACAGCCAGTTTGGCTTTTCCTGGACCGTTATCGTTCCATCGTTCACGACGAACGTAAGCTCTTCTGCCAGCAGCCGGTAACCATCCGGCGCCTTCACCTCTTTCAGATAATAGGTACCATCTTCCAGATACGAAAACTGGGTTTGCTTACCCGCCTGTCCTGGCCCGGTTATATATCCGTCGGTACCGGAGCTCCAGGCGTAATCGCTTTCATCCGTACCGTCTTGCAAGGGGGCCCAGGTTGCAAGGAAGGCTGTCTCGCTATACCCGCTGTAATAGTAGTTGACCGGATCCCCGCCTGTCTCCGGCACTTCCTTTTTATAGAACACAAAGGAGGCACCGGGAAGGGGGTGATGCGACGGATCATTTTTTAGGACCTTCAAATTTACGGTTTTTGATTTTTCCAGCGGGTTTATGATCTTGTTTGTCTCAATCTCAGGATTGTCGCCCACTTGAACAAAAGCGCCGTTCACCACCTCTGGATTCTGCGTCTGGGTGAAGTCTACCCGGTCGCTGACCCGAACCCTTAGCGCGACGATGCCGGGAATATCTGTCCCTTTCGGGTAGGTCAGCTTCCAAATAACCTGGTGTTCTTGCTGGTCATACGAAATAGAGGCCGTAACGCCGGTTGGAAGCTCTGCCGGATACGAATGGGTGTTATCCCACCAGGATTGACTGCCGTCGCTTGGCTCAAATTTCGCGCTTACAAAGTCAACGGCAGGATCCAGTGGATCGCGGACAACTACCTGTACCAAATCTGCGTTTGTGAGGTCTTCCTCCGCTGCCTTGCGCCAGTCGATCTCATAGGTAATCACCTGCCCGATCTGCACCGGTTTTTCCGGACCGGGATCTGGCTCTGTTTTGTAAGGTAGCGCATTGGTAAAGCGAATATAATTATATTCGCTGCCATTATAGCGCTGTGCCGTTTCCCCGCCGGTTGCGGCACTGTACCGCTCCAGCCCGCCTAAGGTATCGGCCTGCTGGCCGTCTACATGCTTGTGCGTACCCTTCTGGAAGTAGGTCACATAGTCCTGCGAGATGGTTTCCTCAATGGTGTAATACGTATTGTCCGGCAGGTTTGAAATGACGATGTATTCGCCGCCTTTCAGGGTAAATACATATTTCCCGGATTGTGAATCCGCCGTGCCAATGGTGCCACTACGCAACGGTTGCGCGTCTGGGGCGCTGTGGTCGGGGGTTGCTTCGCGGCTGTAAATCGCGTAGTCATACACATCCTCGTAGCTGGTACCGTTGGCGTTGGTCAACGTCAGAAGGAAATTAAAGTCTTGATTATCCGGACTGTCGTACGGCACTTCACTTGCATCCATACCCAACAGCCGCTTTTCAAATACCAGCGCCTCATTGCGTTCCGGTGACGGTGTAATGCTGGTGAGTGCTGGTAGGTTAAACCGCATATAACAGGTGGAGCCGGAAGCGCCCCGCTCGGTATAGAAAACGGTCATCCGGTAGTGGTGAACTTCCTGATTTTCGATGAGGTTGCCATTCGCATCCCTTTGAAGTGAACCGTCAGGGTTCTCTAAGAACAGCGGATTTTCCGGTACATATTCCCATAGGTTTACATATTCGCCTACGGATGGATGGATGCCGCCTATGTCTGCAATGAGCTTGGGCGTGCCAATGACCTTCTTGTCTTCATCCACCTCTTCCAGGAACACCCACATGTCGTCGTCACCATAGAACCAGTAGTTCATACGCGCGCAGTAGCCTGGGACGACGTCAAAGTACACGTGGTAGCTCATGCCTAAATAGGCGTTGTGATCGGCGGTATTAATATCGGTATTAGGAAATGACTTCGGATTTCCACTCGAGACGATGGCTTTGCGATTTTCTCGCAGGGCGAGTTTACCAAATTTTAAATCATGGCCGTCGGTTCCATGAGAGGGGCTGTCATCCAGCGGCCAAAACTCGTTAGAATAGATTGGTAGCTTTGTGCTCCATGCTATTGCTGTCTGCCTAAAGTCCCGCAGATTTGCTAGCACCGTTTCGTCGCTGGTGGTTTCACCATCGCCTTTTTTAATTACCGAGTTGAGAATATAGGTGCTGCCCATGCGATGAAAATTCAGCTTGTAGTCTTGCAGGTACGCCGTTTTGCCCGCTACGAGGGCGGAACTAAAGAGGTTGGGCGCAACAATGTCGGAAGAAAATTCCGGCCTTGGATAGCCCTGTGTGCCATAGTTCAACCCTTTTACCAGGCCGAAAGTGGCCTTTCCGTAGGAGTTTACGTTGCCCATATTGAGGGTATTTCCGTTCCATGTAAGATCACCCAATCCGGTATCTAGAACACTGCTACCGTTACCAAAGGCAAATTTAATGCCTGGCTCGGTGAAGTTTTCAGGGGAATTGATACCCTTCTGTAGTGTGTTTGCGAACCAGAGGTTATCATTCTGCTGACTCGTGGGCACTTGGTTTGTTTGTCCGCGTGCATCCGCTTCCGTCCGATAGATGAATCCATCGGTGGCGTCATAGTCAAAAAGCTGGACATTCTCTGTGGTATAATCCACGTCCTCCGTGCCGTTAAAAACCAGGCGCACTACCGTACCCTCTTGGATCAGGACAGTGTAGACATACGGATATTCCTCGGTGGCCTCAGTGGCGATTGGCACACCATTCGCGTCCAACTGGCTGATATGGGTGTTGGAGGGATTGTTGGTAAAGCGGATCTTCTCCGGGTCGTGCCTGCTGGCGTCGCCAGACAACAACGGAAGATCGTATTTGATAAAGTCGCTGTCCGTAAGACTCGCCGTGTCCTTGGCCGTTCCATCTCTTGGCGGCTGATACACCCAGACCTCATCCAGCGTGTAGTACGCATTATACGAATCCTGGCCATTGTAAAGCCGGTTCATGTAGAGAATCTGGGGATTGCGCCGGTAGGTGGTCTGCTCATCCATAAAAAGAGCTTCCAGCGCTGTTTCCACCTCAAAGCGATAGACGCCGCTGTCGCCCTGCGGTACCAGATTTATCTTAAACGTGTCGGGAAGGCTTCCGTTATTTGGATTCAGACCTGCTCCTTGCTGACCCTGTACAACGGTGCTGTTGTTCAGGGTTAGCCCTTCTCTAACTTGCATATCTACCGCCGACTCAAACACGCCATTTATGCTGGTGTCAATGAACTCCAACTGTGGAACATTTGTAAGCGTTGAGTCTCTTGCCAGCTTTACTTTTTGATATCTCAGATAGTGCTGAACCGTAAAGTTGGGGTTGGAAACCACGTTCACCGCCACAGGTTCATTCGCCCGCATGGTAAAGTGGAGCGTCGTTTTCTCCTGGTCAAGCGTCCCGGCGGTCAGCTCATTGCCGTCCCCGTCAATCACCGACAGTGTGTCGGACTGTTTTTCTGTGTCTGCTGCGGCATTGCTCGCCGCTGCCGGACCCTGAATCAACTCCCGCGTTGCGGTCAAACTTACATTTGCCGTACAGTCTGACAGGTCGATTTCCTCGTCCCCCCGCATCAGACGCAGGCGCAGGGTCATCAGAGGGCGAACATCCGCCTCCTCTTTGTTGGATAGGAGGCTACTTACATCGTCCTCCCGGTTCAGCTCCGGCCATAAAACCGGGGAAGCTTCTTCCAGTAGTTCGCCGTCAAGAGTAGAATTGGTCTGATTTAGACCGTCAAAGGAAACCGCCAGACTGACAGCGCCATCCTCGCTTTGCCAGGTATATTCCTGGACCGGCGCATCCTGGGCTGTCTCATTTGGAATCACATCTTGGGCCGTGTTTTTTGGCAGGATGGCATAGCCCATAACGGATTCCATGCTTTTCCCATCTTTTTCGCCTTCCGCCGCTGTCCGGTAGGTCACGCGCTGCACCTGATCGCCGGCGTCGCCCTCAATCACGCGAAGCTCTACCAGCTCCGCCTCGCCGGTGGGAGCAGCCTGGTCTACGGTAATTTCTGTTCCCTCGTCATAGAGTAGGCTTTCCACAAAGCCCACATGGTCCGCTTTTCCATCCTGATCCCGGTCAAAAAAGACCAGATCGCCGGGAGTGGGGGCATAGCTTTCAGATGCCCGATATAGGTCATATTGCGCATAGCCTGCCTCCTGGCCGGAGAGCTTTTCGATCCATTTCTGGTAGTCGGCATCCTGGGGCATCTGATCCCCGGGGATTTGCGCATAGCTTAGGCAGAAGGCGGCAAATATGGCGCTCCAGTCTGCGTAGGCATCCCCATACCACGCGCCATAGCGGGTATAGCCATTGATTGCCTGCGTGTCCTGGGAAACCAGATAGTTTTTTTCGCTTTCCGTATAGCCAAGCTGGCTGCCCGCCACAGCGAGTACGTCTTTCGACCAATTGCCGGTGAGCGCCACCGTCTCTAGCGTGTGTTCCCAGTCCTCCCGGGTCTCTACATCCGCCGCCGGGTTGGAACAACAGGCAAGACTGTGTGCATGCTCCGGCATATTGCAGATCAATACCTGCTCATAGCAGGTGTCCGTATGTACATGGTCTTCCTCTATGCCGCAGATCAGAGCATCCTCTGTCTCATAGCAGCTCTCGCCATGCCGGTGCGCTCCGTCCGGACCTTCCGATTCCTCTAAAGAGCAAATCAGCGTCTTTTCCTCTGCATGGCATGCGTCCGTGTGAAAATGCTCTTCCGGAATCTCACAGATCAACCGCTTTTCCCAGCAGCCCGGTCCATGCTGATGCTCTTCCAGCGCGCAAAATGTCTCCTGCTCCATGGTGATCGCTGGAAGAATCAGCGCATAAGTGGTGCAAAAGACCACCGCGCAGGCCAATCCGCTCACAACCCGCTGCCAGAGTCTGTGCCTGCTGTGTTCTTTGCGATATCGCTCCGCTTTTCGCGGTAAATTGCTTGCCATACGCCTTACCTCCCCTGGGAATTACCAACGGCCCCAAAACCGCCCAGCGGCCACACCCGAAACACGATCTTTCCCACAATCTGTTCCTCCGATACACAGCCCACAGTAGAACTCCGGCTGTCTACGGAAGTGGAGCGGTGGTCGCCCATCACAAAATACCGGCCGTCAGGGACCTGGTAGGGCAGTTCCAGGTCGCATTCCCCAAACGCTTTTTCTATGAGATATGGCTCTGAAAGCGCTTGCCCATCCACGGTGACATTGCCATTCTGGTCAATATCCACCCAGCTTCCGGGTCCGGCGATAAACCGTTTTACTAGAATCTTGTTGTTATAATAAAAGGCAATCACGTCTCCCTGCTGCAGTTCTGCGCCTTTCACAGAGATTACAATATCCCCCTCATTGAGCGAGGGTTTCATGGAATTTCCATAGATCCGAAGTACCGGAAGCAAAAGTGTTGCCACCAGTACCGCAATGGCTGCCACTGTCACCAGTGTATAGATCGTGCTTTTTAACACGCTGTGATACCGCCGTTTATACTGTTCCCGATTCAACTCCGTCTGGATCTGCTGAATTGTGGGAAAGGATTGCCCGTATTCGCTTTTTTCCGTCATCTTATTTTTCATGGCGTAGTCCCCGGCGATTGTTCTTCCGATATTTCCTGCTGCCGCCGGATATTCGCAAGGTATTGATCTGCTGCCTGCTGTGCTGCTTCAAATACGCCGCTTAGCCGCAACGACGCCTCCGCGATGGAGCCTGCCTCTGCAATGGCCAGCGTCCGGCTTTCCAGCTTTTCCGTTAGCTCTCGTACCTGGTTTTGAAGGCGCTCTACCTCTTTCGCCTGCTCCAGCAGCATTTCCAGCAGTTCCCGCCGGCTCAACTTCCGCATTTCCCGATCCGTCATGGCGCGCCTCCTTTTCTCAAACATCGGTCTAAATTTTTAGCTGTCCTGAATTTTTTTCCTGGATTTCCAACCATATCCTGATCAAAATATCACAGGCAGCCCATGATCCTGTCATTGGCTGCCTGTCGTGTTTCTTTTATTAAACCGGCTGCCAATAGAATCTCGTTCTGTAAAGGCACTTGGTTTTTAGCGTCACTGCCGGAGCAGTTTCGCTATGTCTTATATCCAACCTGAAAGGTTTTGCCACATAATAATCGTTATGTGGTTAAAAATGTAATAGCGGAGAGCTACCAGAGCGTGGCATGGAAAAAAGACCGTAAAATTACATATAAAATAAACATGACGAATCCGACCTGCCATCCTTTTAAAAAACAAGGAGATAGCAGGTCTATTCGTCATGCTCTTTATAAGGAAATTCCTGTAAAATGCCAAAAAAAGCTATAGCTCTATTGACACAACTCAATTAGTTTAGTATAATGAGACTAATTTAGAGGCTATTGGGGTGCTTTTCTCGGCCTATTACTACCACACAACGATTATTCTGTTGTAGGGAATTCTTTGTCATCTAATTTTTCAATGAAAAATATAAAAAAGAAAGCATAATCAGCCACATAACGATTATTATGTGGTTCATTTAATTCACAGCGCGGATGCTTGGCAGACGTGCTTTTTTTGCCGTTTTATACCACAAGCTCCAGCTCGTCCATCTGCTTACGGTGTTCTTCGCCACTGGAGATGATATAAATGCGGGTGGTGTTGATGCTGCTGTGGCCTAGAATATCTGCCAGCCTTGCAATATCCTTATCGACGGAATAGAAGCACCGGGCGAACAGGTGGCGCAGATTGTGTGGAAATACCTTTTTGGGATCTACCCCAGCGTTCTGGCAAAGCGCCTTCATGGCTTTCCAGATATTTGACCGATCCATGGGTTTTCCTGTCCGGGTGACAAAGACCGGCCCGGAAGAAAGCTTTTTTGTGCGGATATAATCCCGCAGGACACGGCGCAGCTTGGTGGGGAGCAGCACCATCCGGTTTTTCCCCTTCAGGCGGATGGCTGCCTGGCCGCAGCCTACGGCCTCCACAGTGATAAACTTGAGCTCCGATACCCGGATGCCGGTAGCGCAGATCGTCTGCAAAATCAGTGCTAATTTTTCGTTTTTTTCCTTCCGCGTGGCCTCCACCAACCGCCGGTATTCCTCCTTTGTCAACTCCCGATCCTGGGAGCAATACGCCTGGCGCTGGATTTTTAGCTGTTTAACCCTGCAATCCCCCCGCCCTACAAAAGCAAGAAACATATTGACAGCGGCCAGCTTGGCATTGACGCTGGTCGCCTGGTATTGGGACTGGAGATACGCCTTATAGGCGATCACAGTCTCCTTCTGGGCCGCTTTTCCCGCGCTCCAGCTTAGAAAGCAGCCTACGTCCCGGCTATACTGGGCGATCGTGGCATGGCTGCGTTCTTCTTGCGTTAGATAATTTACATAATCCTTTAATTTTGCTTGATATTCCTGCATGTCCATTCTGGTTTTCCTCCGTGAAAAAGAAATTTCTGTTGCGGCAGCGCAATGAATTGGATCATATCAGCAGACCCAGTGTAAAAAGAAAGGGACTGGCTATAAAAACCGCATTAGAAAAGGCTGCACCCAGTTGAGGATGCAGCCGCTTTATCATATCGTAACCACTTCATGCATATTATACACCAAATCAACTAAATTACCAGTAAATATAAAAAAATCATTAAAATATTTGAAAAAATACACATTTAATGATGTGACAGCGCACCTCAATTTAAAATGGTTATCGACAGACAGAACTCTAAAACACCAGGAGCTTCCCTTCCCGGAAAGCGCCTGGTGTTTTCAGGGCGCTATTGAACAGAATCTTTTGTCCAGAGGGTATTTGTCAAGGGGGATTTTATCCAAAAGATAAAATCCCCCGATAAATCGAAATTGTGTCCTGCTAGAACCAATTTACTTTTTCGTCCCTGAATTGGGGAGTTTGGCTGTTCTGATATGGATTATATGTATTCAGATTACAGCCAAACTCCTTCAAAAAACCTATCTTACCGTCTGCAGTCCACTTGACAAGGGTTATACCGTCAAAATTATCTATCGTACCGTCATTCATCATATCTTTGAAGTTCCACTCGACGATGGTTTGGTTTTCATCGTGGAGGTACTGCATGATGTCCCATACGACAACGCTACCCCGGGTGTTCCATTCTTCAAACCAATGCTTAATCATTGTGCGGTTTTCATATTTTGGTCCCCAACTTTCGATATAAACAGCATCCTCTGCAAAGATATCATCAATGCCCATATCTTTCTGTTGAAGCCACATATCAAACCATAGGCGAATCATCTCTTCTCTATTTTGCAAATCAATCCTCTCCTTCCAATTCGCATTTGTCGGACAAAGTATAGCATAGAACCTACCGGCGTTCAACCCCCGTTGCAGGGTCTTCCCCTACTTTGCAAGCGGTACCTTTGTTCCTATAAAGACGCAAAACAGACTTCCGGCGTGACCGCCGAAAATCTGTTTTTGCTTGTTGGGATGGCGTCCCAAACCCTTTGAACAGCCCTGTTGCCGGGGCTGGCTGTACCTTCGTTTTATACGAACACTGTATTGCCCTGCCGAGTGGAAAGGAGCAGCAGCTGTAACCATCAGAGGGCCTATCAAGATGAAGAAGCGCCCAGGTTATCCCTGGACGCTCCCACTTTGGCTCTTTCCAGCCTGTGCCATTCTGTCACAAATGAGCTGCTAGTTAATGTAATGTAGTGGTCTGGCGAAAGATACTCTCTATTCATTACATCTCAGAGGCGACTTTTAACACGTTCACCGATTGATTTCCTTCATTTCTTTTTTTATTCTCCAAATGTTATGCGCCAATAGCAATCCGCAGTACAACAAGAACGAAAGGAAGAAGATGAGAAAGAAATCACGCTGGGGCGCATAAGACGTACGGTGAAAGCCACATACAATAAAGTAGCTGACGGCGTAGGACAGCGGATACAGACCGGCACGTTCTACCCAGATGCGAATGGCCGGTTTTTTTCCCGTGGCCAACCATATGATTGTGGTGATGCCCAGGGCAATGAGGGCGAGGATCTGATAAACTCCCAGGGATAACCGGGGAAGGGTGATCCGCCCCTCATCTCCCGCGTCTCCATAGACGCAAATATTTTCCGTTCCGTCGTTTGGAATATACATCACCGTAATGGGATATGGCTCGCTCGGAGAAACCACAACAGACTGCTGCCCATTGTCAGAAGAGAACCACCGATCCCAAAGCGAAGACCAGGCTTCCACATCGCAGTAGTAGAGGTTTTCCTGATCTGGGGCCGGATAGATCCGATAATTGAAATCTGTAACACGCGCATCAAAAGTAATTTGAATCCCGTGATCGCCAATTGGCGTAACCGTCAATAGTTCTTCCGAATAAGGAGCATATACCGGCGCGTCCAGAACGGCAAACGCCGATATGAGAAGCACAGCCACAAATACAGCGGTCAGCGCAATGGTTTGCAGCCGCTTTGTGGCCATTTTTTTCTTCAGATTTCTCAGCGGTGCGGATTCCTCTGTAACCTGAATGGCCTGGGGCTTTCTTTCACGCTCATATTCCTTGCGGCAAGCGGCGCAGCGGCGCAGATGTTCCTCCACAAGCTCTGCGGTATCGGAACACACCATATGCTCCGTGTACAGCGGTAAGATGTCCCGTATGATGTTACATTCATTTTTCATAGGTTTGGTCCTCCAGTCTTGATTGGATCATGGCTTTTGCCCGGTGATAGGTGACACAGGCCCAATTTTCCGATTTGCTATAGATCTGGCCGATCTCTCTAAAACGCAGCGTGGCAAACACCCGCCACATAAAAACCTCCTTATATGGCGCTGGAAGATCGTGAAGTGCCATTCGGATTTGGGCCGCCTGGTCGTTGTCAATGAACCGTTCCTCCAGTGATTTCTCACACGAAGGCGGCTCTGGAGAATCCATATCGTCCAAGCTTTTTGTCCGTCGGGCCTTTTTTAGATAAGTGTAATAGTGATTTTTGGCAATCTGACACAGCCAGACACGAAGCTCGCATTCTCCACGAAAGCCGTCAAGGGTACGCATGGCCTGAAAGAAGGTATCGCTGGTAATTTCCTCTGCGATGTTCTTATCCCCAGACAGCCTGTAGATATATCGGTAGACATCGTCAAAATAGGTGCGGTATATTTCCTCGAACTGCGTCACGCCATCACCTCCTTTTGCCCATATGACGTTGCAAGACGGAAAATCTTACAAGGATTGAAAAATTTTTTTACCCCTGTACTGGTATCGCAAAATGCCTTTACGAAAAATGATGAAATGGTGATTGTAAAAGAGGCGATTTTTTGCTATGATAGAGAACAACCTATGTGGGTTTTTAGAATATGCGGTTTCCATGGAAGAGGACCATTTGGGAGGAAAATGATGAAAATACTATTCGTCTGCCACGGCAACATTTGCCGTAGTCCGATGGCGGAGTTTATTTTAAAGGACATGGTGAAAAAGCGGGGCCTGTCGGCGGCATTTGAAATTGCGTCGGCAGCCACCACCAGTGAGGAGATCGGAAGTCCGGTATACCCGCCTGCCCGCAGGGAGCTTGCCAAACACGGCATTGACTGCGCTGGAAAAACCGCTAGAAAAATTACGGCCCAGGATGTGGCATACTATGACCAGATTTACTATATGGATGGGGAAAATCGCCGCCATTTGGCTAGAATGTTTCCCAAGGACGTGGATCGGTTCCAGCCATTGCTGTCTCGGGATGTGGCGGATCCCTGGTATACTGGGGACTTTTCCGCTACCTGGACGGATCTGGTAGAGGGCTGCGGCAAGATATTGGAGGAGCTTGCATGAATCAAGCACTTTTGGAAGAACAGCTGGGGCAACTGCCCTTGATCTGCTACGAGTTTTTCCCCACCGAAGAACTGGTATTTTCCCAGCGGGTGCGCCATGTGTGTCAGTCGGACTGTCCGATGTATGGAAAAAGCTGGGCCTGCCCGCCTGGGGTTGGCACAGTGGAGCAGTGCCGGGAAACCTGCATGTCCTACGATCAGTGCCTGATGATCGCCACGGTGGCCCAGGTGCCGGATATTACCAATCTGGAGCAGTGCCTGAGCACCCGGCACGACCATGAGCAAATCACCAACCAGGTGGGATCCCTGATGCGGCAGCAGGGGGTGGAGCCGTACATCTTGTCCACGGAGGCCTGCGCCATTTGTCAAAGGTGTGCAATCTTAGATGGACAGCCCTGCCGCTTTCCAGAGCGGATGCATCCCTGTATTGAAAGTCAGGGCATCGTCCTGACCCAGACCGCAGAAAAGTTTGGCGTCGCGTTTCAGTATGGCGGCAATGTGGTCACCTGGTTTTCCCTGCTGCTATACCGGGGATAGAAAATATGGGATACTTTTTTGCCCCCATGGAGGGGCTGACGGACGCCATCTACCGGCGGCTGCATCATAAATACTATCCCGGGATCCATTGCTACTATATGCCCTTCTTTTCCCCCACGGTTCACCGCGCGCTCACCGCCAAGGAGCGGCGAGAGCTTCCCCCGGCGCAGACGGAGGGGGTTCCAGCAGTGCCCCAGTTGCTGGTAAAAAATCCGGCGGATTTTGTCTGGGCTGCCGGGCAGTGCGCGGCGCTTGGCTATGACGAGGTGAATTTAAACCTGGGCTGTCCCTCTGGAACTGTGGTTTCCAAGGGAAAGGGTGCTGGAATGCTCCGGGACCGGGACGCCCTGGCCAGATTCTTAGACGAAATTTTTGGGGCGAGTCCCCTGCCCATCTCCATCAAGACCCGGCTGGGGCTGGAAGATCCCCAAGAGTTTCCGCCATTGCTGGAGCTTTTGAACCAGTATCCTGCCCGGCTGCTGATTCTGCACAGCCGGGTGCGCAAGGAATTCTATGGTGGTAGCGTCCACTGGGACATGGTGGACTACTGCCTCCAGGAAAGCCGAAATCCGGTGTGCTACAACGGGGATCTGCGGACCAAAAAGGATATTGCCCGGTTTCACGCCCAGTACCCCCAGGTGCAGGATGTGATGATCGGCCGGGGCCTTATCGGCAACCCCGCTCTGCTCACCCCCGGTCCGGCGGACCGGGATACGCTAAAAGCGTTCTGCATGGAGCTGTTGGATGCCTACCGGGTTTGCTTTGGCAGCGACCGAAACGCCATGTTCCGGCTGAAGGAGAACTGGTCCTATTTGCTTGCGCTGTTCCAGGGCAGCGAAAAGCTGGGAAAGCAGCTTCGAAAAACCACGGATTATGGACAGTTTCGGCAGATTACCCTGCAAATCCTGGAGACGCTTCCTATTGTGGAAACAGAATAGGTTTTTTTAAGGACGGCTTTGGCAAGCGCGTGTTGCGCTGGCCAAAGCCGTCCTATCTCTTTGAGATTCGTCCGGTATTATGGAAGCTCCAGCAGCCGGCGGGACAGGCAGAGCATTTCCTCCCCGCCGCTGTTTTCCAATACCAACTCTCCAGGCCCCGCGTACAGCAGTCCCGCTTCCCGAAGCCGCCGCCGGGTTTCCCGTGCGGTTCCCTCTCCGCCGTCCAGCAACGCGGTCTGTCCGCCGAAAATCCGCTCCAGCGCCGGCCGGACGAAGGGGAAATGGGTACACCCCAACACCAGCGCGTCCAGCTTTCCCACATAGGACTGCAAATAATACCGCAGCAACGCCTCTGTCTCCGGCGTATTGGCCTTTCCGTGCTCAATTTGCTCCACCAGCCCGGGCACCGGGAGCTTGATCACCTGGCAGTCGCCAGAAAACCGGGAGAGCAGCGCCAGAAATTTGCGCTCTCGCAGGGTCACCTCCGTGGCCATGATGCCAATTTGTCCGCCGGGATACCGCTCCGCCGCCAGCTTCAGGGCAGGCTCGATGCCCACAATCACCAGCTCTGGATAGCGCTGGCGCAAAGTGTCCACTGCGGCGGCCGTGGCGGTATTGCAGGCGATCACCAACGCCTTGATCCCGCGGGGTAAAAGCGCTTCCACCGCCGCCAACGTCAGCTCCAACACCTGGGCCGTAGGCCGGGTGCCATAGGGCGCGTTGGCGGAATCCCCGAAAAATAGATACCGTTCCTTTGGCAGCAGCCGCTGCAGCTGCCGCAATACGCTAAGTCCTCCAACGCCGGAGTCGAGTACCGCGATATAATCCGAATTGTTCATGATCCGTCACCCAAAGTCTCTTTTTTTCTATTGTACCAAATTTCCCTTGTGGATGCAACGGGGCGGTTGACTTTTTCCTGGGAATTTGATATGGTATGAAAAAACCCGGCAGGGCAACAGAAAAGGAGCTTTTTCATGGAGCGGTATTTGTTTGTGATCGATTATCAAAACGACTTTGTAGATGGGGCCTTGGGCTTCCCCGGGGCGGAGCGGCTGGACGGTCCCATTGCGCAGAAAATTCGCGCCTATGGCAAGGGTCATGTACTATTCACCCGGGATACCCATTACGACGACTATTTGTCCACCCGAGAAGGTCAGAATTTGCCCATTGTCCACTGCGTCCAGGGCTCTCACGGCTGGCAGGTCTACGGAGAGACCGCCAAGGCTTTGGCCGAGGTAGAGGCGAAGGCCATCGACAAGCAGGCGTTCGGCATGGACGTGACGGATCCTGCTACCGCCGCTGTTCTGCCGGAGCAGGCGGACCAGATTGAATTGGTGGGTCTGGTGTCCAACATCTGCGTGGTGAGCAACGCGGTGGTGCTGCAAAGCCGTTATCCCCAGGCCACGATCCTGGTGGACGCAGCCTGTACCGCTTCTGCGGACCCCCAGCTTCAGGAAAAGGTGCTGGACGTGATGGCCAGCTTCCAGGTGAAGCTTTTAAACCGGTAGTAATTTACCGCCGACAAAGAATGGGCCAACGCAAACTTTCCTTTGCGTTGGCCCTTTTTCCTAGAGAGATTTGACGAGAATTTGAAAGATCCCGCTTTTTTCGGCGCATTGGCCAGGAGGACTCAGTGCAGCGCTTTGGCGATGAGGAAATAGACCAGCACCAACACGCCCAGAACGATCCGATAGACGCCGAATGCAGCGAAGCTGTGCTTGCGTACATACTGCATCAGCCCCCGAATCACCAGCAGCGACACGAAGAAGGAGACGATGCAGCCCACCAGCAGCACCATAATCTCCGTGCCGCTGATACCCACACCGGACAGCACAAATTTTAGTCCTTTCAACGCGCTGGCGCCAAACATGGTGGGAATCGCCAAGAAGAAGGAGAACTCCGCGGCGGCGCTGCGGCCAACGCCAGTGAGAATGCCGCCTAAAATGGTGGAGCCGGAACGGGAGGTGCCGGGGATCAGGCTCAGGCACTGGAAGCAGCCAATGCGAAACGCGTCCGCCCAGGACAGCTCATCCACCAGCCGGACGGCGGGGGTGTGGCCTTCCCGGCGGCGCTCCACCACCAGAAACGCCACGCCGTAGAC
>CAOJND010000017.1 GCA_948439445.1 uncultured Eubacteriales bacterium
AGACAGTGATCTTCACCGCAGTCTCAGAATCGACCACGATCCGAGCGGCCGTGGTACCCTCGGTGTAGGCATTGATGTTGTCGGAATCTCTTAGCATTACAGCGCCATCTGTCAGGCCATTGACCTTCATGGTGCCGGGCAGAGGATCGGCGGGGGTGTGGCCACTGGTAACGCTCAGAATGTTGCGGCCGTTATTGACGGTAGTGCTGTCGGTCTGCAGAGCAGCCGTCACATCATAGATCACGGGGCTGGCGCCATAATTGGTCAGGTTGAAGGTGATGTCGAAGGTATCGCCCACCTTGTCGCCCAGGTTGACCTTGGCTCGGGGAGCGTCGCCGGTGACAGGATCGTACACCACATCGTTGCTCAGTACAACATAGCTATTCATGGCATTGGCCACGTTGATCATGCCGGCACCCTGACGGCGCGGGCTGAAGTAATGGCCGTCGCTATCCTTGTAGGGGATCGCGGTGGAGGCGGCCAGCTGGTTCACCAGGCAGTTGTACTCGATGGTGCCAGGCTCCACGCCAAACACATCCAGATTGTCGTCCACATACTGCTGCTCCAGGACAAAAGCGCCTGCACAGTTGGGAGAAGCCATGGATGTACCGCTCATAGCAGTCAAGGAATTGACACCGGCAGTACCAGCAGAGTAAATATTGCCGCCGGGGGCCATGATGTCGGGCTTCATATCCATAGACTCGGTAACGCCCCAGGAGGTAAAGCTGGAAGGACCGTTGTCATTATAGTTCCGATTGGTCGCAACAGCGGAAGAGGCAAAGGAAACAGACACAGTGGTGCCAGCCTTCAGTGCGTCTACCAAAGCGGTATAAGCATTGGAAGCCATATAACCAAAGGTGGGCATGCCAGCTACAATATAACGAGCGTTAATTGCAGTGTTAGAATTGCTGGTATTGCCAACGATCATACCGGCAGCGCCAGCGGCCTTCATGTTCTGGCCCTTCTGGGTATCGCCGACAGAGCCGCCGCGCTGTACTAGGGCAATCTTACCAGCCAGAGCACCTTCCAGGGTGGTAGCGCCGGTGGCGGCCAGGATTTCTTCCTCGCTGCCCGTACCAACTACAACCAGATCCGTGTTGGTATAGGCGCCGTTCAGCACTTCACCCACCATGGTATCGTTGTTGTCCGTCAGGGAATAAGTGGCTGCGGTGCCGTCAACCGTCACCGTGGCAACAGTGGTTTTGGTGATCATAATGTAACCAGTACCCTGGCAGGAAGCAATGGTCATGGGGCTGTAAAGAGTACCGCCGAAGCCGGCCTTGGAGCTATTGGGCAGGACGGTGGTGTAACCATTGACCAGAGCGCCGGCGTGGCTGTCCCGGCCATCATTACCTGCGGAGACGCAGATGGAAACGCCAGCAGCGGCAGCACGATTATGTGCCTTCTGATAGCCAGCCTGAGAAGGCGTCAGCATGGTGCTAAAGCCATTGGGAATGCCTTGAGACTGGTTAATGGCATTGACGCCCAGGGTAACGGCATCATCCAGCGCGGCAAAAACTGCCTCGTCACATTCCTGGCCAAAAGAGTCCTGCTCACAGGACACCTTAAAGAACAGAATCTGCGCGTCATAGGCGCCGCCTTTGACCTGGTTCACTGTGGTGATGGCATTATCAGGGCCAGCATTACCAGCAGTGATACTGGAGGTGTGGGTTCCATGACCAGATACGCCAGTACCCCAAGTATTTAAGTCGCCGCAGCCATAATCCACAGCAAAGGGAACTTTATCCTTATTCCGCGTGTCCATGCCGAACACGCCCTTTAGGAACTGCTCCTGCACTTCCTTGGGGAAGCCGGAGTTGTGGTCGTTACCCTCTTCGGCCCAACCGTGGAACCAGCAGCCCCAGTCGGATACGAACAGGTTCAAGCTGTCCTGGTTGGCAGTAACGGTATCCAGCAACCGCTCCTGGGTCATGTAGTTGCTCAGCTCGCCAGCCTCGCCGGCAGCCTTCACAGCGGGATCCATGTACTGGAACATGTTGTGTTCATAATAGAAGCCGGAGTCAACCACTGCGACCAGCTTACCAGCGCCAGTGTGCCCAGCCTCCCACGCAGTTGTCAGACCCATCTGATTTGCAGAACCGGAGTCTGCATACAGGCCATCAGCGGAGAAGGGAGTCATCTCTTCTTCACTACTGTCAATAACCGTATAGGTCTGGCACTCGTACACATCTGCGACACCAGCCAGGCTCTTAATAGCCTCGATGTCCTGATACTGCACCTTGGCGGCAAAGCCGTTGAGCAGGTTGGTGTAGTGATACTTAAAAGTCGCCTTGTTATTGATGGCGTGGATCTGCACCTGCAGGTCATTCTGCACATCAACCATGTCGGCACGGTAAGCAGCCACCGTGGCGTCGGCGGCGTAGCCAACGCTATTGCTGCGGAACAGGGAAACAAACTCGTCCACATCCAGGGTGGTCTCGCCTTCCAGTTCCACGATTACCGTGACCCATTCTTCCGGATTAACCGTCTCATTGACTTCAGCCTCAGAGGCGGTCATCTCGTCAAGAATGCTCGCAGCTACCTTGCTGGGATCGACGCCAACCGCAGCGGCGGCAGGGATCAAGCTTACCAGCATAGCTAGGCATAGCGAACAGGCCAGGAACTTCTTCAGCCAATTCTTCTTCATGTTTTAGATCTCCTTTTCGTTTTTTTCAAAAAAGTCTATCAAATTCACCGCCTTACCCTGACCGGCAGTGAAAATGTTAGACCAATTTGCCAATGCTGCTCCAGCTAATCGTCCGATGTTGAAAAGCTGCTAACTTTGTAATTTCCTGCTTATAAAAACTTTTTTATATCATATTCTTTTTTTTAAGGGCTGTCAATCATGATTGGCAAAAAACAAAAAATATAGAACTTATGTGCATTTTAAACTTCAATATGGAGTTTGCCCTGGTAAACTTGCATAGAAGCTCTTTCCTGTTCCTGGAGTTACTAGTAAAAAGCGAGAATTCCCATGCAACGGAAGGCTTATCGGAATTTTCGCAAAAGAAAAATGCCAGCCCCTCCCCAAAACCCAGGAGAGAGGCTGACAGATCAGAGGCGCTTAATAGTGATATTTCTTGCGCTTGGCGAATAAAAAGATCACGGAAATGACAAAAGCGCACGACTCCGCCACGATGGTGGCCCACCAGATGCCATCCAGCTTCCAGATCATTGGAAGCAGTAGCACGGCAGAAAGCTTGAACACAAATGTTCGTAAAAATGAGATGATGGCCGAAACGCCGCCGTTATTCAAAGCAGTAAAGAAGGAAGAAGAAAAGATGTTGATTCCGGCGGATAGGAAAAGCAGAGAGAAAATGCGGAAGCCCCGGATGGTCATCGCAAAAAGCTCCGGATCGTAGCCCACAAAGATATGGGCCAAAGGAGCAGCCAAAAACTGTGCCAGTAGTAGCATTCCGATGCCGGCACTGATGAGTAGAATTACGCTTTTGTGGAGCAGATTTTTTAGTTCTTTGTGATTTTCTGCACCGTAGTGATATGACACGATCGGCGCGCTGCCAATGGCGTAGCCGATAAATACGGCGATAAAGATGAACTCAATGTACATCAAAACCCCATAGGCGGCGACCCCATTCTCTCCAGCGTATCTTAAAAGCTGGAAATTGTAGAGCATACCCACGATGGAGGAAGTCACGCTGGACACCACCTCAGAGGCGCCATTGGCAGAAGCCCTGAGAATCGCAGGAAGTTCCAGTTTGGTTTTGGTCAAACGCAGAAGGCTGCTGTTGGGACGGAGAAAATAGATCAGCGGGAAAAGACCTCCTACACACTGGCTTAGACCGGTGGCCAAGGCGGCTCCGGCCACACCCCAGTGAAATCCCGCAATGAACAGGGCATCCAGGGCCATATTGGTGAGACCGGCGGCTACTGTGGCAAACAGGCCAAGTTTGGGTTTTTCCGCAGTGATGAGAAAGCTTTGAAAAAGATTTTGGAGCATGAAGGCGGTGTTAAACCCGATAACAATTCTTCCATAGGTTACGCAATCCGGTAGCATAGCCTCGTCCGCACCGAGAAAAAGCGCAATGGGCCGCATGAAGATAATACCGATGGTGGAAATGACGATACCGGTGATCAAAGACGTCCAGACCATCATGGTGAAATACCGATTTGCCAGCTCCGGCTTTCTCTCGCCCAGAGTTTTGGCTACCAACGCGCTACCGCCAGTGCCAAACATAAAGCCAATGCCGCCGAAGATCATGATGAACGGCATCACCAAATTAATGGCGGCAAATGGGGTTTTACCCACAAAATTTGACACGAACAAACCATCTACCACACCATAGATAGAGGTAAACACCATCATAATGATCGGGGATAGACAGAAACGGAGCAGCTTATTATAGCTAAAGTGATCGGATAATTGAATATTCAAGAAGATGCCTCCTTTCAGAAATGATATTGAATGCTTTCCAAGTAAGAGCAAGATGAAGAAAACCAGTTCCATTTCGACGGATGATCGCCATCCACACAGATAAAGGCTGCCCTTTTACAAAAGGGCAGACCTTTTCTCGTAGCGTTTTAGAAAGAAATTGAAATGGAGCACAGACTTTCGTTATCTTACAAAGATAAGGGAAACATAGTTTTGGGAAGCGCTATTCGGCTTGCGTGGTATCCTGTTTTGCGTCTTGCGAAGCGTTTTTACTTGCATTGACGTAAGCCATCAGCTCATCACCAGTAATGGTTTCCTTATTCAGCAGATACAGGGAAACCTCGTCCAGCAAAGCCCGATTGTCTACTAGGATTTGTTTGGCCTGCTGGTAGCACAGATCCAAAAGCTGCTGTATTTCCCGGTCGACTGCTGCTGCGGTATCCTGGGAGCAGTCCAGATAGGATTGACCGTCCAAATATTGGTTTGTCACAGTGGCCAAGGACATCAGGCCGAATTTATCGCTCATGCCGTATTGGGTAATCATATTTTTGGCCAGAGCGGTAGCCCGTTGGATATCGTTGGAAGCGCCGGTGGTTTTTACGCCAAAGACCACCTCTTCAGCGGCGCGGCCGCCGACCATGGTACGCAGCTCGGTCATGAGTTCGTCGGCGGTGCTCAGAAATTTCTCTTCCTCCGGCATCTGTAAGGTATAGCCAAGTGCGCCGTCGGTATGGGGGACAATGGTGATTTTGGACACTGGCATCGCGTGCTTCTCCAGAGCGGCGACCAAGGCGTGTCCCACCTCGTGGTAGGCAACCAGACGCTTTTCCGTGTCGGTTAGCACCGTGTTTTTCTTTTCTGTTCCAGCAATGACCACCTCAAAAGATTCCATCAGATCTTCCTGATTTACCGCTTTTCGTCCCTGGCGAACGGCTCTTAGAGCGGCTTCATTTACCAGATTGGCCAGATCAGCGCCTACCGCGCCAGCGGTAGCCTGGGCTAGCTTTCGAAGATCTACATCCTCAGCCAGGCGAATCTTCCGGGTATGCACCTTTAACGTATCCAGCCGACCTTGGAGATTGGGCCGGTCCACAACGATCCGCCGGTCAAACCGGCCGGCACGCAGCAGGGCTTTATCCAGTGAATCGGGCCGGTTGGTAGCTGCCAGAATCACCACGCCTTTGGAAGAGTCAAACCCGTCGATCTCCCCCAAAAGCTGATTTAAGGTCTGATCATTATTGCCAAAACGGCTGTCCCGACTGTGGCCCACCGCGTCAATCTCATCGATGAAAATAATGCTGGGCGCTACTTTGGACGCCTGCTGGAACAGATCCCGGACCCGGCTGGCACCTACACCTACAAACATCTCCTCGAAGTCTGAACCGGACATGGTAAAAAATGGCACGCCTGCTTCGCCTGCTACGGCCTTGGCCAGTAGGGTTTTGCCGGTACCGGGAGAGCCTACAAGCAGTGCGCCCTTTGGTAGTTTGGCACCAATTTCGGCGTATTTCTGCGGATTGTTAAGAAAATCAATGATTTCCTGCAAAGACTCCTTGGCCTCGTCCTGACCTGCTACATCGGCAAAGGTGACACCGGTTTGCTTCTCCATGTAGACTTTGGCTCTGCTTTGGCCAAACCCGCCGTCCATATTGCTCAACCGCTTTGAGAGCATGTTCATTACGGCGAACACGAGAGCAAACATGGCGCCATAGGACAAAATCATAATAATAAAAGAATTGTCCTCCACAATCTGCTTGTTCACCTTTACGCCCATGTTGTCGAGCTGGTTGGCCAGCGCCATGATATCGCCGGTGGGTAGACCGGTATAGCAGGCCCGTTGCAGGCCGGCGGTCTTTTGTGCTTCATCTTTGGTTAAATAGATGATACGATCCGACCGAATCTCAACCTCTTCCAAATTTTTCTGCTCCATGGCGCTCAAAAATTCGGAATAAGTGGTTTGGGTGTACTGGCTGGAGGAAACAGAATTATAGATAAAACCGATCAGCAGCACCAGCAGCAGGGCGCTGCCCAAAGCGACCCATATATTTCCTTTTGGACGTTTGCTGTTGTCTGAGCCATGCCCACGGGGATCCGTTCCTCGCTGATTGTTATTCATTAATACAGCCTCCTTTGAGACGATACTTACAATTTTTACCTATCATAACATACTTCTTTCCCAGCCGCAATCCATAATCCCAGAAATTGCCGTAAATTTTCTGTTAATTCCGACTAGAAAGGTGAATGCGACATAATATCACAAAAAAATCTGTTGTACAACTGGGGAAAATCTGCTATAATGAACAAAGAATTTTGTGTTTGGAGATGGATGCTATGGATCAAAAGCGTTCCCGCCGGGCGGCTCAGCCGTTGCCGGCGGAAGAGAATTCCGGACAGTTGGAAGGCCGTAACGCCTTGGCAGAGGCTTTGCGCAGCGGTAGGACTGTGGACAAGGTTTTGATCGCCGCAGGGGAAACCGATCAGAACCTGCAGCGGCTTGCCGCACAGGCCAAGGAGGCCGGGGCGGTGGTCATTGCGGTGGACCGTCGAAAGTTGGACGCCATGAGTTTGACCCGTGCCCACCAAGGCGTGATTGCACAAGTTGCCGCCCATGCCTATGCAGAAATAGATGATCTTTTTGAAGAGGCGGCCTCCCGGGGGGAAAATCCCCTGTTTGTGATTTGTGACGAGTTATCCGATCCCCATAATTTGGGCGCGATTTTGCGGACGGCGGAGTGTGCTGGCGCCCACGGGGTGATTATTCCCAAGCGGCGTAGTGTGGGGTTGACCGCAGTGGTGGCCAAGGTTTCGGCCGGAGCTGTGGAGTACATGAAGGTGGCGCGGGTAACCAACCTTGCCGCTACGATCCGGGAGCTGAAGCAAAGGGGTGTTTGGGTGGTTGGAACCGCTGCCGAGGGCGCAATTCCCTTATATCAAGCGGATTTGACAAATCCAACGGCCATTGTCATTGGCAATGAAGGCGTGGGTATGGGCAGGCTAATTCGGGAATCCTGCGATTTCACTGTCAGTATTCCCATGCGTGGACAAATTTCATCCCTGAATGCGTCTGCTGCGGCTTCCATTTTATTGTATGAGGCGGTGCGCCAGAGATTCGGTTGAAGGAGCGTGTAAGATGGCAAAAAACGAACGGGATTCGGCTGCGGACCGAAATCAAGAGACGGAACCGGAGTTTGATCTAGAGAGTATCCTTCAGGAATTTGGCGCAGAGACAGACGAGACACCAACCGCCGGGGTGGAGGATTTTGAAGACACGATTCTTTGGAGCCGTCGGGTGTCTGGCGGAACCAAGCTCTTGGATTGGCAGGACATGCTCCGGCAAGAGACGGCGCGGCAGGCGGACGACCGAAGCGAGCTGAAAAATAAGCTGATGCAGGGGCCGGAAAAGCGATATTACCAATTGGCAGAACTGGGGATAAGCAAGCTCCAGGTTGCTATTTTTTTAAATTTGTTGGTGCTGGTGTTGTCTGCCGGCGGTGTGATTTTATATGCCGCCGGGATGGTGCGGATGGAACGACTCCGGCTGCTGATCTTGGGAGAAATTTTTTCCATGACGTGCAGCGGGATTTTAGGATGTTATCAATTGGCGTATGGTCTGCGAGAACTGGCCCATGGCCGGATTACGCCGGAAATTCTGATGCTGTTTTCTCTGATTGCTTGCTGCGCTGACAGCGTTGCCTGTCTACGCCAATTGCGTGTGCCATACTGCTGTCTATTTTGCCTGCAAATGACCATGGCTCTTTGGGCGGAGTACGACCGCCGGCGAACGGAACTTTTTCAAATGGACACATTGCGCAAGGCAGAGCAGGTGGACGGTGTGGTTCGGGTGCCGGATTATTATGAGAGCCAGCCAGGCTTTCTCCGGGGAACTGGCCGAATTGAAGATTTTATGGAACATTATCAGCGGCGTTCCGGTCCGGAGAAGGCGCTGTCGGTTTATGTGCTGTTGGCGATTGCCTGTTGTGTTGGGACTGCTTTTATTGTGGGAAACCGGTTCCGGTTGGAACTGGGCTTGCAGGTTTTGGCAATTGGGCTGTTGACCGGACTGCCGGTCACCGGCTTTGTGGCCAATTCCCACCCCCATGCGATTTTGGCCCGGCGGCTGCACCGGGTTGGCTCGGTGCTGTGTGGTTGGGAGGGAATCCAAGAGTTGTGCGGTAGCGGTTCGGTGCCGCTGCGCGAAGAGGATTTATTTCCTTCCGGCTCTGTAAAAATGAATGGCGTGAAGTTTTTTGGCTCCCGGGATCCAGGACAGATGATGGCCTATGCAGCAGCGCTGATCGAACGGGAGGGCGGCGGCTTGGCCCCGCTGTTCCGGCAGCTTTTGGACAATCGTAGCGCTGTGCGGTATTCTGTAAAAAATTTGCGTAGTTATACCAATGGCGGGATTGGCGGAGAGATCAATGGGGAACCGGTGCTTATGGGGACCCAGCGCTTTTTGCGAGACATGGGAATCGAGATGCCGGATGGGACGCGGGTTCACCAAGCGGTGTATTTGGCGGTAGACGGCACCCTTTGTGGTGTGTTTGCCATCTCTTACAACCGGAACAAGGACGTTACGGCGGGGCTGAATGCCTTGTATAGCTACCGAAACATAAAGCCGGTTCTACTGACCAGCGATTTTATGGTAACGGCAGGTTTTCTCCGGGAGAAGTTCGGGGGCAATGCCAACCGAATTATATGTCCTACCCGATCAGTTCGGGAGGACTTGGCCTCCAGACGGCCGGCCGCCGGCGCAAGCGCCTGCGCGCTGTTGACCAGGGAACATCTGAATTCCATGGCCTATGCGATTACAGGTGCCCGCTCTGTACGCAATGCGGTGCGGATGGGGGTGGCAGAACACATTCTGTGCGGATTTCTAGGATTGGGAATTGTACTTGCGCTGGTATGGTGGGGGAATCTGAGTACCTTAAGCACCATGAATCTGTTGGTGTATCAGATTGTACTGACTGTGCCGGGGCTGCTCCTGACCCAATGGGCGAGGGGAGTGTAAGACTGGCGCTGGGACAAAATGCAGCGTGATGCCCATGAAAAGGTCTATTTTATGGATTAAATTCCTGAATGGACGATGGGATTTGTGGGGTTTTTCCAAGAAAAATGAAATTTTTATAAAATTGCCATAAAAAGGCATTGAAATTCCAGCACAATTCGTGTATAATGACGTTGTTGCGGCGGCGACGCTGTAGGAAATTGCGGAGGCAACGCCTCCCGAAAGGAGCACGATATATAATGTACACAGTTCAGCAGATTCGGAATATTTGCCTGCTTGGCCACGGTGGCGATGGAAAGTCCGCTTTGGGAGAGAGCATGCTATATATGACCAAGGGCACGGATCGTCTTGGAAAGCGTGCCGATGGAAACACAGTAAGCGACTTTGATGCTGAGGAGATCAAGCGTGGATATTCCATTTCCGCCGCAGTTCTGCCTGTGGAGCATAAGGGAACGAAGATCAACGTGCTGGACACCCCGGGGTACTTCGCATTTGCAGGCGAAGTGGTTCAGGCCCTGCGGGTGGTGGACGCAGGCTTGATTGTGCTGACCGCGAAGAACGGTGTTGCCGTGGGCACGGAGAAATCCTGGGATTACCTGGAGAATGCCGGCCTGCCCGCTATGTTCTATGTCTCTAAATTGGACGAGGAGCATGCTTCCTTCTTCAAAGTGTACGATTCTCTGCGCGCTACCTTCGGTTCGGCTGTTGTCGCGCTGAATTTCCCGGTGATGCAGGGAGATAAAGCAGTTGGTTTGGTGGATCTGCTGTCTCAGACAGCCCACGACATGGCTGGAAAGCCGATGGCGCTGCCTGCTGAGGCTGCTAGCCAGTGCGAGACATTGCGCCACCAGCTGGATGAAGCAGTTGCCGAAACCAGCGACGAGTTGATGGAAAAGTATTTTGAGGGCGAGCCGTTCACTGACGAAGAACTGTTGGGCGGCATTCGTACGGCGATTTTGCAGCGTGCATTGTGTCCTGTGTTCTGTGGCTGCGCCATGACCGGCGTTGGCACCATGGAACTGATTGAGAACCTTGTAAAGTATGCGCCGAACCCCGCTGAGGGTATTCCCATGGCGCTGGCAGAAGAAGGCGAAGTCAAGGTTACGCCAGATGGAGCACCTGGCTTGTTTGTCTTTAAAACCATGTCCGATAAGTATGGTAAGAACTCCTTCTTTAAGGTGTTCTCTGGTACCGTCTCCTCGGATTTGTCCCTGGTCAATACCCGTACCGGCGATTCTGAGAAAATTGGCCGTCTGTTCCTGCCCAAAGGCAAGAAATATACGGAGACAACTTCCATTAGCTGTGGCGACATTGGCGTGGTTTCCAAGCTTTCCTCTGTCCGTACCGGCGATACTTTGGGCCAGGCTGGAAAGATTGCCGCGATCGCGCCCATGCAATACGCGACGCCAGTCTATAAGATGGCGATTTATGCCAAGACGAAGGGCCAGGAGGACAAGATTGCCAATGGTCTGGCCAAACTAAACGAAGAGGATTGTTCCTTTACTTATTATAATGATGCCGAGACCAAGGAGATGGTTTTGGCCGGCGTGGGCGATATCCATTTGGATGTGCTGCTGTCCAAACTGAAGAACCTGTACAATGCGGAAGCGGAGTTGCGGCCGATTCGGATTGCCTATCGGGAGACCATCAAGAAGCGGGTAGAGGTGCATGGCCGCCACAAGAAGCAGTCCGGTGGCCATGGCCAGTTCGGTGATGTTTGGATCCGTTTTGAGCCGCAACAGGAGAGTGAAGAGATGGTCTTTGCCGAGGAAGTTGTGGGCGGTGCGGTACCTAAGAACTTCTTCCCCTCTGTGGAAAAGGGCCTGCGGGACGCGGTGCAGAAGGGCGTTCTGGCGGGATATCCGCTGGTGTTCCTGAAGGCGACTCTGTACGACGGCTCTTACCATCCTGTGGACTCTTCCGATATGGCGTTCCAGACCGCTGCCAAGGTGGCCTACAAAGAGGGTATTCCCACGGCGATGCCCACTCTGCTGGAGCCAATCGATACGCTGAAGGTTACCGTTCCGGATGCCAACATGGGCGATGTGATCGGCGATTTGAATAAGCGCCGCGGCCGTGTTATGGGCATGAATCCCGCCGGTAAGGGCTATCAGGTGGTGGAAGCCGAGGTGCCCGAGGGTGAGATGAGCACGTATGTGATTGACCTGCGGGCCATGACCCAGGGACGTGGTTTCTTTAGCCTGGAATTCGCGCGGTACGAGGAAGTCCCCGCCATGAACCAGGGGAAGATTATTGAAGCAGCCAAGAAGCTGGAAGAAAAAGACTAATTAAGCCGAAATTGAGGGCCATTGCGAAGCGTAATTTTCGCAATGGCCCTTTTTATGCTTGCTTTTGCCGTCAAGTGTAGGGGATTGACAAACGCTAAAAGCCGTTGCGGAAGTGATTTTCCGCAACGGCCTATGGACAATATGATTTATTTGCTGCCCAGCCTGGCTTTAAAATCCGCATAGCCAAAATTGGTCAACCGCCGGGCCGTGCCATTGGATTCCAGCACATATAGGTCGGGAAGGGGCATCCCGTTAAAGGTGTTGTTTTTGCAGGTGGTGTAGATGGCCATGTCTTCAAAGATCAGCCGGCTGCCCTCCTGAATGGGGTGGGGAAATCGATATGAACCAATCACATCCCCCGCCAAACAGGTCGGCCCGCCAATCTGATAGACATAATTCCCATTTCCCGCCCCTTGTAGCGGCGGCATATAGGGCATCTCCAGCACATCCGGCATGTGGCAAGCCGCGGATGCGTCTATAATTACATTGGTTACCTCCGCGTTTTGGGTGATATCCAGTACGGTGGTGACAAGGTAGCCCGCATTTAGTGCTACTGCCTCTCCGGGCTCCAGATACACGGTTAGACCATATCGCTGGGCATTGGCAATACACCGTTCCAGCCGGGGAATGTCGTAGCCAGGCCGGGTGATGTGGTGGCCGCCACCCATGTTCAGCCATTTGAGCTTGGGCAGAATCTCCCCAAACTTCTCCTCCACCGCCGCAAAGGTGATCTCCAGCGCGTCGGCATCCTGCTCACACAGGGTGTGAAAATGCAGTCCATCCAGCAGATCGATTAGATCCTGGGTCATGTGCTGATCCCACTGCCCACGGGTCACGCCTAGACGGCTGCCGGGAGCACATGGATCATAGATGGCGTGTCCTTCCTGGGTGGAACACTCCGGATTGATCCGCAGGCCCACGCTTTTGCCAGCCGCCTTGGCCCGAGGACCAAAGCGGCGCAGTTGATTGACAGAATTGAAGACAATATGATCCGCCACGGCCAGAAGCTGCTCCCACTCCTGCTCCCGATAGGCGCCGCAGAACACATGCACCTCTCCCTGGGGCATTTCCTCCCGCCCCAATCTGGCCTCAAATAGGCCGCTGGCTTCCGTTCCAGCCAGATATTTTCCCAACATGGGATACAGGTCATAGTTGGAGAAGGCCTTCTGGGCCAGCAGTACCCGGCAACCGGTCCGGCGCTGGAGCTGGGCTAGAATTTCCCCATTTTGCCGGAGCTTTTCTTCGTCTAGCACATAGCAGGGGGTTGGCAGATGGTTCAGCGCTTCCATCAGTCCACCAGCACCGGATTATAGTTTTCTTTGCGGGGCAGGCCATAGCGGTCCAGGGCGTCCAGATAGGGATCGGGATCAAATTCCTCCACCGTGTGAACGCCAGGGGCGCTCCACTTGCCGGTGAGCAGCATCAGAGCGCCGCACATGGCGGGCACGCCGGTGGTATAGGCCACTGCCTGAGAACCGACCTCCTGGTAGCACTGCTGATGATCGCATACATTATAAATATAGTAGGTTTTTTCCACACCATCCTTCTTGCCGGTGAAAATACAGCCGATATTGGTTTTGCCCTTGGTCCGAGGGCCGAGACTAGAGGGATCCGGCAGCAGGGCCTTCAGGAACTGGATGGGCACAATTTCATGACCTTCAAACTGGATGGGGGTGGTGGACAGCATGCCCACATTTTCCAGACACCGCATATGGGTCAGATAGCTCTGGCCGAAGGTCATGAAGAACCGAATCCGCTTGACCTCTGGAATATTTTTTGCCAGGGACTCAATTTCCTCGTGGTGGAGCAGATACATGTCCTTGGGGCCGACCTGGTCAAAATCATACGCTCTTTTGATGGACATGGGGGGAATCTCCACCCAGCGACCGTTTTCCCAGTAGCTACCAGGCGCGGAGACCTCCCGCAGATTGATCTCGGGATTGAAATTTGTGGCAAAGGGATAGCCATGGTCGCCGCCGTTGCAGTCTAGAATGTCAATGGTATCGATGGTGTCAAATATATGCTTTTTGGCATAGGCACAATAGGCCTGGCTGACGCCGGGGTCGAAGCCGGAGCCAAGCAGAGCCGTCAGTCCGGCGGCCTTGAATTTTTCCTGATAGGCCCACTGCCAGGAATAGTCGAAGTAGGCGGAAAAACCGGCTTCCTGGCAGCGCTTTTCATATACTGCCCGCCAAGCGGGATCGTCGGTGTTCTCCGGCTCGTAGTTGGCGGTGTCCATGTAGTTGACGCCGCAGGCCAGACACGCATCCATAATGGTCAGGTCCTGGTAGGGAAGGGCAATATTCATCACCAAATCCGGCTGATAGTCCCGGATCAGCGCACACAACTGGTTTACATCGTCTGCATCCACCTGGGCGGTGGTGATCCGGGTGGCGGTGGTTGGGGCCAATTTTGCCGCCAAGGCGTCGCATTTGGACTTGGTGCGGCTGGCGATGCAGATATCCGTAAACACCTGGCTAACCTGGCAGCATTTGTGAATGGCCACGGATGCCACGCCGCCGCAGCCGATGATCAATACTTTACTCATAATTGACTGTCCTTTCTGGGATAAAACTCCCCAGTGATTTGGAAAAAGCAGGCTATTCCTACCTAAAAAACTGATTTTCTACCCCAGCAGAGCCAGCAGTAGCTCTCGCAGCACCTTGCAGGCCAGGGCGGTGGAGGCGCCGGAGGGATCTAGCATGGGGGCCAGCTCGTTGACGTCTGCGGCAACCACATTGGACTTTGCCACCATACAGATGGCGTCCAAAAGCGCGGGGAAGGTGACGCCGCCTGCCTCCGGGGTGCCGGTACCAGGGAAGCAGCCAGGATCCAGGCAATCCAGGTCGATGGTAAAATAGACCGGCTTGCCCTGCAAAGCTTCCACGGTCTGGGCCAATCCACTGAAATCAAATTTGTGTAGATCCGTGTGGGCCTGGGCAAAACGGAATTCCTCCCGGTCGCCACTGCGGATGCAAAACTGGTGAATCCGCCCATCCCCCACCAGATCGTGGCACCGGCGCAGAACACAGGCGTGGCTCAGCTTCGTGCCCAAATAATGCTCCCGCAGATCGGCATGGGCGTCAAAATGGATGATATGCAGATCCGGCCAGCGTTCCAGCGCCGCGCGAAAAGCGCCTAGGGTTACCAAATGCTCCCCGCCCAGCAGCAGGGGAAGCTTGCCATCACGGATAATCTGCGTGGTATGGCGGGTGATATCGGCCAGAGCCAGCTCTGGACTGCCAAAGCAAAGCTCCAGATCGCCACTATCAAAAACAGCATAGTCTGCCAAATCCCGATCCTGATAGGGGCTGTAGGTCTCCAGCCCAAAGCTCTCATGCCGCATGGCGGAGGGGCCAAACCGGGCGCCGGGACGGAAGCTGGTGGTGGAATCGAAGGGTGCGCCGAACAGAACGATGCGAGCGTCCACGTAACTGCTGTCACAGCCAATAAAGGTTTCCACATTTCGCTCAATCACAGCCCTTTTCCACCTCCTCTAGCATTTCTTCCAGAAACGCCGGTAGATAAAAAGCGCCGGTATGCAGCCGGGGGGTATAATACCGGGTGCGAAGATGCAGGCCGTTCCACCGGTCCGCGTCCAGATCATACACCGGATGGTACTTCTTGCTGGCAAAGCCAAACAGCCAATAGCCCGCAGCAAAGGTGGGGATATGGGCCTGGTAGACCCGGCATACCTGGAAGGTCTTGGCGATGTGCTTATGGCTTCGCTGCATGGCGCTGGCGTCCTCTTCATAGAACGGGCTGCCCTGCTGGTTGACCATAATCCCATCGGATTTCAAGGCGTTGTAACAATTACCGTAGAACTCCCGGGTGAAAAGCCCCTCGGATGGACCAAAGGGATCGTTGGAATCCACAATAATCAGATCATACTCTGCCTCGCATCGGCGGATAAATTTTAGCGCGTTTTCATAGTAGATGTGTACCCTCTGATCGTCCAACCGGCAGGCGTTGGCGGGCAGGTACATCCGACAGGCCTCCGCCACGGCTTCGTCCATTTCCACCAGGTCGATACAGGTAATCTGTTCATAGCGAGTCAGCTCCCGCACCACGCCCCCGTCGCCGACGCCGATGACCAGCACCTTGGTCACGCCAGGGTGAACCGCCATAGGCACGTGGACGATCATCTCGTCGTAAATAAACTCATCTCGCTCTGTCAGCATAATATTTCCGTCCAGAGCCAGCACCCGGCCAAATTCCGGCGTGTCGAAAATATCAATCTGCTGATAGGAGCTGGTCTTGGAATAGATCTGCTTTTCCACCCGCAGACTCAGCTTTACGTCCGGGGTGTGGTATTCACTGAACCAAAAAGCCATAGGCAGCGCCTCCTTATTTCAGCACGTTCAAATGTTGTATGTTTTGATCTGCCGGGCCGGTGAGAGAGCAGCCCTTTGCCTTGGCATAGATAATATAGTCCAAAATCTCTCGTGTAATTCGCTCGCCGGGAGCTAAAATAGGAATTCCGGGGGGATAGCACATGACAAACTCACTGCAAATACGCCCCTCGGTCTGCTCCAAAGGCAGGCTTTCTTTGCCGGCGTAGAATGCGTCCTGAGGACTGGTTACCACCTCGGGATTGATATATTCCTGGGTCAGCATACCGGTGGGATCCCGCTGGAACCGGCGGCGAATTTCCGCCAGGGCGCTGACCAACCGCTCTACCTCCTGGATCCGGTCGCCAATGGACACGTAGGCCAAGAAGTTGCCAATGTCACCAAACTCGATCTGAATCCCATAGTCGTCCCGCAAAATGTCGTATACCTCAATGCCCGCAAGACCAATGTCCAGGGTGTGGACGCTGAGCTTGGTTGGGTCAAACGCGAAAATCGAGTCGCCGTTGACCAGCTCCTGGCTGAAGGCATAATACCCCCCAATGGCGTTGATCTCCCCACGGGCATACTCCGCGATTCCCCGCACCTGGCCAAACACCGCGTTGCCCCGCAGGGCCAGATTCCGCCGGGAGATATCCAGGCTGGACATCAGCAGGTAACTGCCAGAGGTGGTCTGGGTCAGATTGATGATTTGCCGGACGTGACCCTCCTGGACATTTGGCCCGGACAGCAAGAAACTGGACTGGGTCAAACTGCCGCCGCTTTTGTGCATGGAAACCGCAGTCATATCCGCCCCGGCCGCCATGGCGGACAGGGGGAGATTTTCTCCAAAATAGAAATGGGTGCCATGGGCCTCGTCCGCCAGGCACAGCATCCCCGCTTTATGGGCCATTTCCACAATGGCACGTAGATCGGAGCAGACGCCGTAGTAAGTGGGATTGTTTACCAATACTGCTACGGCTTTGGGGTGAGCCTTGATGGCCTGGGCCACCTGCTCCCGCCGCATGCCCAGGGAAATACCCAGGCGAGAATTTCCCTCCGGATTGACATAGACCGGGATTGCGCCGCAAAGCACCAAAGCGTTGATGACGCTACGATGGACGTTTCGGGGCAGGATAATCTCATCCCCCCGTTTGCAGGCGGTTAGCACCATGCTTTGCACCGCGCTGGTGGTTCCGCCCACCATCAAAAAGGCGTTTGCCGCCCCAAAGGCGTCCGCCGCCAATTCCTCCGCCTCCCGGATCACGGACACCGGATGGCAAAGATTGTCCAGGGGTTTCATGCTGTTCACATCCACCCCCACGCACTGCTGACCCAAAAAAGCGGTCAGCTCTGGATTTCCCCGGCCCCGTTTGTGACCAGGTACGTCAAAAGGCACCACCCGGGCCTGTCGGAATTCCTGGAGCGCCGTATAGATCGGCGCCCGGTTTTGATCCAGGCTGTATGCTCTTTTCATCCAATTCCTCCCCTCTGCCGCCGATGCAAAAAAGCGCAAAACCAGCGGAGAATGGCTCTCGTGCTGTCTTGCGCTTCCAAATTTTGATATAGTCTGCATCCCGCGGCGCGGGATTACAAAGAAACAAAAAGGATGTTTAGGTGTCAGAGTCTATATAGCAATCATACTTTTACTACTCTTATTGACCGTTTCACAAGTCAGCGCGGTACGCGCCAGCGGTTTGTAAGAAACCAACTTATAAAATTTGAGCTTTTAACTCCATCAATAATGCAGCATCCGCTGCCAATTGCCGGGAAAGACTCTGAAAAACCGTATCCTTCCACTTATTGTATTGTAACATAGGCCACACATTTTGTCAATATAAAAGCGATTTTGTTGTATGCCAACCGGCGGAAAAAGGGGCAAGGTCTGGTTCATTAATTTTTTGGCAGGCTATTGACAAGGGATGGGCAGTGTGCTATTATATATTTAACAGTTAAGTTAAATGTTAAATGGAGGTGATGGAATTTGAGCATGCAACAGACCCTGCGGGCCTTGGCCGATCCAACCCGCCGGGAAATTCTCAACCTGCTGAAACGAGGAAGAATGGCGGCCGGAGACATTGCCAACTATTTTTCCATAACAGGCGCCGCCATTTCCAGGCACCTGTCCATTCTGCGGGAGGCGGATCTGATTTACGACCAGCGGGAGGGCAAGTTTATCTACTATGAACTAAACGCCTCTGTGCTAGAGGAAATTTTACTCTGGCTCACCGATTTAAAAGGAGGAAACGAATATGCTGAAAAAAAATAAATGGATCCTACTGCTTACCTCTGTGGTGATTCTGCTGCCTGTGGCTGCGGGACTGATTCTGTGGGATCGGCTGCCGGATCAAATTGCCACCCATTTTGGGACCGATAACGTGCCCAACGGCTGGAGCAGCAAGGCTTTTGCCATATTTGGCCTGCCGGGAATCACGCTGGCGCTTCATTGGTTTGCGATTTTTATTACCCAGGCTGATCCCAAGCGCAAAAACATCAACGGTAAGATGCTGATGCTGCTATTTTGGATCTGTCCATCGGTGTCCGTGCTGCTAGGCGCTTTGACCTATATCCATGCCATGGGGATGAAGCCAGATGTGGGACTTTTTGTCATGCTGTTTTTGGGGCTGATGTTTTTACTTCTGGGGAATTACTTGCCAAAATGCCAGCAGAATTATTCCCTG
>CAOJND010000018.1 GCA_948439445.1 uncultured Eubacteriales bacterium
AGATTTTCTGGCCCAACATGGACGGCAACTATCCCCAGGTCGATGCCACGGCACAGGATGGCGCGGAGGTTATCATCCAGCAGGCCGACGCGCAGATGCCTGTGGCCACGATTACCGTGCTTAAAGATGGCGGAAAGAATATCTATCGCGTGACCTTCACCGACAAGGCCGGCCTGACGCCCGTGGTTTCCGATCCGAAGCTGGCCCGTGTAACTGCCATCAAGATCGACGGCCGGTACATCGATACCTTCTATCCCACCACCTATAACTATTCGCTGCCCTATTATGGCTCCGCAGCCAATGCCCAGGTGGAACTGGATGCGGCAGACGATATGGAAACCACTGTGACGCGGGATTTGGAGCGCAATGCCCTGGTGATTCGGGCGGCTACCGAGGATCAGGCGGTGGAGTATACCATCCGCTTTGCAGAAAAGGAAAAGCTGGCGGTTTCCGACGACTTTGACAATGCCGATGTGACTGCCGATACCTGGAAGGTGCTGAACGCCGCGCCCCAGTATGTATCCCAGGAGGACGGCAAGCTAATCATCCATTCTCAGGACGGCGAGTGGTATGGCAACGCTGCCAATATCCGCAACGTCTACTATCAGAACGGTTCCGGCAACTATACCGCCACCGTGAAGCTGACCATTCCCAACCCTGCAAAGCTCTATGGCGTGACTTACTATCAGTTTGGCATCACCGCGTTTGATGATCCTGACAACTTTGTAGACCTGATGTATATTACCACGCCCACCAATCCGGAGAAGGCCATGCTCCAGATCCGGAATGAGACCAACGCCTCCAACAAGGATCGCGAGTTTGACAAGGATCCGGACTTCTACCTGAAGAAGCAGACGCCTACCACAGAGGATTGGAATTCTATGGAATCTGTGGATCTGTGGCTTCAGATCACCAAGACCGGCGATCACTACGACTTCGCGTTTAAGACGGAAAAGACCGGCGAGTTTGTAGATTTTGGTTATTTTGACCATGCTTTCAAGGATCCCAAGATTGGCATCTTTGCCACCAACGGCAATAATAACCGGCCTTCTGTGGATGTGAAGTTTGACGATTTCACCGTTGTCCGCAACGACCAGCTTCAAAGCGATGATTTTGAGGATGGCAAGATCGCCAATTTCTGGAACATCGACAACCAGGTCAGCGACCACCTAAGCGAAGCGGACGGCTGCGTGAACATCCAGACCGGCCCCAGCGAATGGTATGGCACTGGCGATACGAAGAACAAGGTGGAGAATGTATTCTCCCAGCCGGCCAAGGGCAATTGGACCACCACCACGGAACTGGTAATTGACAACCCTGGCTCCCTGGCCAATACCCAGTACTATCAGTTCGGCGTAGCTGCTTTTGACAACTATGACAACTATGTGGATCTGACCTTCTTGACGGGTTCCTATTTCTCCAAGCCTCTGCTGCAAATGCGTCGGGAGTTGGGTGGCACCTGTAATGACGCGATCTCCAAAAATCCCGCCAATGGCAATGAGCTGAGCTGCGACCATGAGGACATCATGAAGCTGCCTGTGACCGAAAACTGGGCCGCCAAGGAGAGCGTCCATGTCTGGTTCCGGATGCAGAAGGCTGGAAACCAGTACACCTGCTATGTGCAGACCGAGGACATGAAAGCGGCTGGAAAAGACTTCGCGGAAATCGGCACCTGCACCCTGGAGCTAAAGGATCCGAAGTTTGGCTTCTACGCTTCCCATGGCAACAACGGCGCTGCCTCTGTCACGGCCAAATTTGCTGGCATGGTGGTTGACGCCTATGAGACGGCGGACCAGGAGATGCCGGAGCCTGCCGTTCCCGTTGCAATTTCTGCAACGGAGCATACCAAGGTTATGGGTTCTGACGCTGTCTATACCCACGGCCGGATTAGTACTGAGACCTGCACCGATCCGGAGGCCCCGGGCCTGAACCTAAAATACACCGAGCCTGGCCTGTACTATCTGAACCTGATCAACGTGGAGAAGGCCGGTTGGTACAACCTGGAGAGCCGGTATGCCTGCGGCAACACGGGTGATCTGCTCCAGCTCAGCCATGTCATCAGCCTGGACGGCGATCAAATCGCCAGCTTTAGTCCTGGAACCACCAATGGCTGGCAGGCTTGGAAGTATACCGATCCGGTTCTGGTCTATCTCCCGGCTGGCCGCCATGTGCTGCGGGTGGATTTCAACGAGACGTTGAACGTCAACTTCCTGCGGCTGACGCCCACCAACGCCCATTCCATCCAGGCAGTTCCCAGTGCCAACGGTACGGTAAAGGTTGCGGCCAACGCCTTCCCTGGAGACACCGTAGCGATTGCGGCAACTGCTGCCGAAGGGTATGTGCTGGAAAGCCTGACGGTTTATCAGACCGGCGATCCCAGCAACACCGTAGCGGTCAGCGAAGACAATACCTTCGTGATGCCGGAGTTCGATGTGACGGTGGAAGCAACATTCCAGACCAACGAGAATCTGGTCATTGTGACCCAGCCCCAATCCTATGTTGGCGCCATTGGCGATGATGCCACCTTCACCGTGGAGGCCGAGGGTTATGGTCTGACCTATCAGTGGATGTATTCCAACAACGGCGGAAAATCCTTTGTCCCGTCCACACTGCCTGGCGCGGATACCGCTTCTTTGACCGTACAGATGAAGGCTTACCGGGTTGGTCAGATGTACAAGTGCATTGTTTCCAATGCCAGTGGCATTTCTGTGGAGACGGAAATCGTGGATATGACCACCGCTGGTGTCTTGAACATTGTGGAACATCCTGTGGATTACACCGGCGCTGTAAACAGTGTGGCAACCTTTGCTGTAAAGGCAGAGGGGGAGGGCCTGTGCTATCAGTGGATGTATTCCAACAATGACGGCCGGACCTGGGCCAAATCCACGCTGCCTGGCTACGATACTGCGCAAGTGTCTGTGGTACTGAAAGCCTTCCGCGATGGCCAGATGTACAAGTGCGTGGTCACCGATTCCTCCGGCAATGTGGTGGAATCCGGCGCTGCGACGTTGATCATCGGCTAAGAAAATACCAGCTAAATTTTAAGGAGGCGCCCATTTGGGCGCCTCCTTAGACTGTATAAAGAGCTTTAGCTCTTTTGTTTTTTATTGCGCGTTGGAATCCGAGGGACAATCCAGCGCAGCATCATAGACGGCATTTTTCGGCAAGTTTAAAGCCTTGGCGGTCTGCCGGACAGCGTCTTTTCGGCTCATACCCTGTTCCATAAGCTGCGCTACCATGGCGGCGGCATCAGCGGGGGTGCTTTGACTTTCGGGCTGTTCCGGCGCACCGGCCACAACCAACACGTATTCCCCCTTGGGCGGTTGGACCTCATAATGTGCGATCGCTCCACCGATGGTGGTGCGGATGATTTCCTCATGGAGCTTTGTTAATTCCCTGCACAGGGAGATGGGGCGCTCCGGCCCAAAGGTTTCCTGCAAATCCAGCAGGGTGTTTTGCAGCTTGTGGGGAGCTTCGTAGAAAATCATGGTTCTCTTTTCCTCTTTCAGGGAGGCTAAATGTGCCCGCCGGCTTTTTTTGGACATGGATAAAAAGCCCTCAAAGCAAAACCGGCCGGTGGCCTGCCCGGAGACGCTCAGAGCCGTAATGACGGCGCAAGGGCCTGGGATTGCCGTGACTGTAATTCCGGCCTGGGCGCATTGACGCACCAGATCCTCTCCGGGGTCGGAGATGGCGGGGCTTCCCGCATCGGATACCAAAGCGCAGGTCTCCCCAGACAAAATCCGTTCTAGGATCACATCGCCGCGCTGGGCCTTATTGTGTTCGTAATAGCTGACCAGATTTTTACGCAGTTGCAGATGATTGAGTAGTTTCAGGGTGACGCGGGTGTCCTCTGCGGCAATAAAGTCCGCCTGGGCCAGGACCTCCCGGCAGCGAGTGGAGATATCCCCCAGATTGCCAATGGGGGTGGGTACCAAATACAGCATTCCAGCCATGAGATGCCTCCTAACTGTGATAGATGCGCCGGTAATCCTGGGTGGGCACACCTGTGGAATCGAACAGGGCTAGCTCCTCCCATGCCAGTCCAGATTTCCCGCCCTTTCGGCATTGCAGCAAAACCAGGCTGACAGGACCATCTGACCGGTGCCGCAGAAGCCGCAGCCGTTTTGGCTCCAAACCATGGGCACAGGCCTGGACGAACAGGCAAGCAAGCTGCTCCGGCTTGTGCACCAAATAGAAGTCGCCGCCGTATTGCAATCCATGCGCCGCCGCAGCAAAGAGCTCCGGCAGGGACAAGGTCTGTGTTTGCCTCGCCTGCGGGTAGGATTGACTGGCAAAACCGGCGGAAAAATAGGGCGGATTGGACACACACAGGGAAAACTGTCCGGGAGGAAACTGACTGACAATTTCCCGGACATCAGCGCATAAGTTGAATAGGCGGTGCTCCAGATGGTTTCGGCGGATGTTGTCCAGCGCCATGGCATGGGCGGCGGGATCCAGCTCCATACCGACGACCGTACAGGCGTCTTGCTTTGCACACAGGAGCAAACCTAAAGTGGCGCAGCCGCTGCCAAGATCCAACACCCTAGATCCTTTTGGCACCCGAACAAAATCTGCCAATACCATGGAATCAGTGCTCAGAGGAAATGCCCCCTGGCATAGCTCCAATGTAAAACCGCCGTGTAACTGTTCCATCCATGCCTCCTTATGAAAAATTCGCCTGTCTGCCGAGGAAACTCAGCAGGGCAGGCGAATTGCGAATCTTAGAGAATTACTCTTCCACGATCGCTTCAACAGGGCAGTTATCGGCGCAAGCGCCGCAGCTGACACAAACATCGGCGTCAATGACGTAAACCTCGTCTCCCTCAGAGATTGCCTCGACAGGGCAGTTGTCGGCACAGGTACCACACTTGACGCAGGCGTCAGTAATCTTGTAAGCCATGGTGTTCCCCCCTAATTATGTATAATTTGCGCTTTTCCAAGCGCAGGAATATTGTATCATGGATTTTTGAAAAAGCAATTCTTTTTTTAAAAATATTGTTATATTTTTTTACCTCCCTGGGAAGAATTTCCGGGCAAAGGAGGTGTGCCCATTGCGATATACCCAGGCGTCGGAAGCGCTAATCCGTGGCGCGGCCAATGTATCCCGGGAACTGGGCCACAGTTATGTAGGCAGTGTGCATTTACTGCTGGCACTGACCCGGGAGGTTGGTCCGGCTGGACAGATGCTCCGAGGCAGCGGTTTAGAGCCATGTTGGCTCTGGGATATGGCGGCTATGCTCTATGGCATGGGTACAGCGGATCTTCCGTTGCCCCAGGGGTTGACACAGGAGGCCAGGGGAATTCTGGAGGGCGCGCGAAAGGAAGCAAGGCTTCAGGGACACAGGGACGTGGAGCCGGTACACATTTTGCTGGCGTTGACCAGACGGGAAAGAGCCGCCGCCCGGGAGCTGATGCAGATGGGCGGCGTAGACGCGCAGTTGCTGTTTACCCAAGTTGTAGAGCAACTGCAATGGGGCCGGGTGGAACCGGTTCGACCAAAAAAGGAGGCGGTCAGCACGAAGCTGTTGGAGCAGTTTAGCGAAGATCTGGTACAAAAAGCAGCGACCATGGATCCGGTGATTGGGCGGGAACAGGAGATTAACACGGTAATTGGGATTCTGAGCCGGAAAAATAAAAACAATCCCGCATTGGTGGGAGAGCCTGGCGTGGGCAAAACGGCAATTGCCGAGGGCCTTGCCCAGCGGATGGCGGCGGGAAATGTGCCACCGCAGCTAAAGGAAAAACGGCTCATGAGTCTGAATATGGCAAATTTGGTGGCTGGAACTAAGTACCGGGGAGAATTTGAGGAGCGGCTTCGGGATGTGCTGGCAGAAATTCGCCGCAGCGGGGATATTATTCTGTTTGTAGATGAGATGCATACAATTGTAGGCGCGGGTGCGGCGGAGGGAGCCATCGACGCGGCCAATATCTTTAAGCCCGCTCTGGGGCGGGGGGAGCTGCAAATGCTGGGAGCCACCACGCTGGAGGAGTACCGAAAATACATTGAAAAAGATCCCGCGCTGGAGCGACGGTTTCGCCCCGTTCGGGTGGAGGAGCCCTCCAAAGAGGCGACCATGGCGATTCTACGGGGCCTAAAGCCCGGTCTGGAGCAACACCACCGCCTGCGAATTACAGAGGAAGCCCTCCATGAGGCCATCCGGCTGTCGGTGCGGTACTTGCCGGATCTATACCTGCCGGATAAAGCCATCGATTTGCTGGACGAGGGGGCCTCCCATGCCAGAATGGAGGAGCTACGCAGCGGCAGGGGAAATCTGTCGGTCCGGCAGGATTTGGAGCAGGAGCTACACGAGGCGGTACGGGAGAGCCGGTTTGAAAAGGCGGCGGAACTGCGGGATAAAATGCAGCGGATGGTGGTTCGGTCCGGAGATAGCCACCGGCCTCGAGCGGTAATGGGGATGGATGTGGCCTGGGCGGTATCCGCCAGAACCGGAATTCCCACTGGTCGGCTGACAGCCAACGAGCGGGAACGGCTGCTCCATCTGGAGCCGCTGCTGGAAGAGCGGGTGGTTGGCCAGGACCAGGCGGTGTATCGGGTGGCAGAGACGGTGCGCCGGGGCTTGTCGGGCATTCGAGAGGAAAACAGGCCCATTGCCAGCCTGCTGTTCACCGGTCCCACGGGGGTTGGCAAGACGGAACTGTGCCGGGCTTTGGCAGAGGAGCTGTTTGGCTGCAAGGAGTCCATCATTCGGTTGGATATGACGGAATATATGGAAAAGCAGTCGGTTTCCCGGCTGATTGGCGCGCCTCCGGGATATGTCGGTTATGAAGAAGGCGGCAAGCTCACAGAACAGGTACGGCGGCGGCCCTACTGTCTGGTTCTGTTTGACGAGCTGGAAAAGGCGCATCCGGATGTGACGGGGATTCTACTGCAAATTATGGAAGAAGGCGTTCTGACAGACTCCACCGGCCGGCGGGTCAGCTTCTGCAATGCCATTGTGGTTATGACCTCCAATATCGGCGGAGAGGTGCGCAGTGATGGTCTGGGCTTTGTTCCAGCAGGCCGGGCGGGGGTGACGGATGGCGCCCTTCGGCATCACTTTACACCGGAGTTTCTGGGGCGGTTGGATGGTATCATCCATTTTAACCCTCTGGACGATCAGGCAATGGAAGCAATTGCGGCAAAATATTTGGGGCAGTTGCAAGCGAGAACTGCCGCCCAGGGAATTCAACTGCTGCTGCCAGATGGATTGGCGAAGCTGCTGGGCGCTAAAGCGCGGGGGCAGGACGGCGCCCGGCAACTGCGAACGCTGATACAAGAGCAGGTGGAGGGACCGCTGGCCAAATATTTGCTCCGCTGTAGCCGCAAACCTGCTAAGGCGCGGGGGCGGCTGGAGGGAGGCGTGTTGCGATTTCCCTCGAATTAAATCGAATTGTCGTGAAAATGATTCTGCCATTGCAACAAACCATGTAATGATGGGCTGGCGCGCGTGCGCGGGGTGGGGAACCGCTCCGCGCAGCTGAAACGCCAGCTTTTTCATTTTGCCAAAGATCGGCAAAATGAAGGAACATATGTACGAAAATGACGGTTTTCCAGAATTTTCTGGGGGACTCCGAAAAAAAAGACAAAAAACAATTGATTTTTCGCTTGCAAGGCGTTATACTGTGTACGTGTGGAGCAAATGGGTAGCTTAGTGGAGCTTAATGGTTTGGAGGTGAGGACAATGATCGGCAATTACCCGGCAAAGCTGGATGAAAAGAATCGATTGTTTGTCCCTGCCAAGCTGCGTGAAGCGCTGGGCGCTACCTTTTATGTCACCATCGGCACCAGCGCCGGACATAAGTGTTTGAATCTCTACACCCAGGCCCAGTGGAACGGCATGGTAGAGCGGTTTAACGCTCTGTCCATTGCGGAGAAGTCCGGCTTGGCCAGTGTGATTTTTATGTGCGCGGTGGAGTGCACCCCAGATAAGCAATTTCGGTTTAGTCTGTCCCAGACCTTGCTCAATTACGCGGGCTTGCGGCGGGACGTGGTGATTGTGGGCTGTGCTGGGCAGGCAGCGATCTGGGACGCGGAGGAATACGCGGCCTTTGAGATCGAGGCTATGGCGCCAGATAAGCTGATGGCGGCCCTGGAGGCGATTGAACTGTGATGGGGTTTCATCATGTTTCGGTTTTGCTTTCCCAAAGTCTGGATGGCTTGCATATCCGACCGGATGGGATTTATGTGGACGGCACCTTGGGTGGCGCCGGCCATGCCAGTGAGGTTGTACGCCGGCTGACCACAGGGACGCTGATTGGTATTGACCGGGATTCGGTGGCGCTGGAGGCTGCCCGGCAGCGTTTGGCCCCCTGGATGGATCGAGTGCGGTTGGTTCATGGCAATTTTTCTGATTTACGGCAGATCCTCTGCGACCTAGAGATTCCTGGGGTAGATGGAATTTTGCTGGATCTTGGAGTCTCATCTCCTCAACTGGATGAGGCGTCCCGAGGCTTTTCCTATATGGTGGATGCGCCGCTGGATATGCGAATGGACGGTGGCGCTGTGTTGGCTGCCTATGAGGTAGTCAACACCTGGCCCCAGGAGACATTGCGCCGCATTCTCTGGGACTATGGAGAGGAGCGGTATGCCGCTCAGATCGCTGGGGCCATTGTCCGCCGTCGAGAATCGGCGCCCATTGGCACAACCTTAGAATTAGTGGACGTGATCCGTAGCGCTATGCCAGCGCAGGCTTTGCGGGAGAAGCAGCACCCTGCCAAACGCAGCTTTCAGGCCATTCGCATTGCGGTCAATGATGAGCTGGGCGCTGTTTCTAAGGTGATGGAGGACGCAGTTCCCTGCTTAAATCCTGGCGGGCGGCTGGCGGTGATCACCTTCCATTCTCTGGAGGACCGGATTGTAAAAAATGCCATGCAGGCTGCTGCCAAGGGCTGCACCTGTCCGCCGGAGTTTCCTATCTGCGTCTGTGGAAATCTGCCCAAGGTCAAATTGATCACCAAAAAGCCCATTGTGGCGGATCAGGCAGAGCTGGATGCCAACCCCAGAGCTAGGAGCGCGAAACTGCGTATTTGTGAAAAACGATAAAAGCATGTTGCTTCCCGAGAGAAACAGGGAGATTATTAGATATGGCAAATCGGAGTCCATTTTCTTTTCATTATATTGGCGGCAGTGTCGCAGAGAGTCTGGAGGGAATTTCCTATTCCAACGCCATTCCTCAGGAGTTGCCCCACAGTCCCGCGCTACCACCGCGATTGGCGCAGCCCAAGGAGCGGGTGATCCGGGTGGATTTGGTAAGCTTGGCGGGGTTGGTATTGTCGGTGATTTTGGCGGCGTCCATGCTGGCTGCGGGTATGGGATTTTATGAGAGCCTGGAGGCCAGGGATGCGGCGCAGGCACAGGTCCAATTGCTACAGCAGGAGCAGGCGCAGTTGCGGACTGCCTATGAAGCGGGTTATGATTTAGAGGCGGTTCGCCAAAAGGCGCTGGATATGGGCATGATTCCCATATCCGAGGCAAAGACCGTCCCCTTGGAGGTTCCCGCCCCGGCAGAGGAGTTGACCTTCTGGCAGTGGTTTCGGGATTATTTCACTGGCTTGTTTGCATAATGTCTGTCGCGGCCAATACAATATGGTAGCGGCTGCGAGGGGCGGCAAGGGAGATCCTTGCTGCCCTTTCCCGGCCTTAGACCTATTGGAAGGGCCGGTGGGCAAATTTGGGGAAAAAGAAGGAATATAACCGAATTCGGATGGACAGCGGACAGCATCGCCGTATCCTAGCGGTGGCGGCGGTGCTGGGGGCGTTGGCATTCATACCCGTGGCGTTTCAGCTGTATGGGTTAATGGTCACTTCCTACGCCCGATATGCGGCTTTAGCGCTTCGCAATCAGACGCGTTCCACTGCAGTGACGGCGGATCGAGGGACAATCTACGACCGGAATATGAATATTCTGGCGGTATCCCAGGGCGTGGAAAATGTTTATTTGGATCCACATGAGCTGATCCAGGCCCAGGAGGATCTGGACCAGGTGTCAAATGCCCTGGCGGAGCTGTTGGAACTGGACCCGGCGGATATCCGGAAAAAGGCGGAGGACACCCGTCTGCGCTATCAACAGATTGCCGCTCGGGTGCCGGAGGAAACTGCCGCCCGCATTCGGGACTACATCAACGAGAATGATATTTCCGGCATTCATTTGGAACCCAATTCCCAGCGGTTTTATCCCTATGGAAAGTTGGCGGCTCAGGTGATTGGCTTTACCAACGCCTCCAACACCGGCTCCGAAGGGGTGGAGGCTGCTTATGAAAGTTTCCTCTCTGGACGGGTGGGCAAAGTCATCACCACCAAGGGTAACAATGAAATGGATATGCCCTATTCCTACGAAAGCTATGTGGCCTCCCGTTCTGGCTGCGATGTGATTTTGACCTTGGACACCACGGTGCAGGCCTGTCTGGAAAAACAGATGGGGGCGGCGATTGCCCGGTACGACGTGCAAAATGGGGCTTTTGGCCTGGTCATGAATGTAAACACCGGGGAGATCTTGGCCATGGCTACCCTGGGCAGCTATGACCCCAACAATTATTTGGAGATTGCGGATCCCGATACGGCACAGGCATTGGAGGAGCAAAAGCTTTCCTATCTGCAATTGCCTCAGGACAGCCAGGGCTATACAGATGCCCGGCAGGCGTATCGGGAGGCGGTAACTGCGGCAAGATTAAAGCAGTGGCGCAACCGCTGTATTTCCGATGGCTATGAGCCTGGCTCCACTTTTAAAACTATCACCATGGCGGCGGCGCTGGAAACGGGCGCTATAGATTTAAATACCTCCTTTCACTGTAGCGGCTCAGAGCATATTCCCGGCCGTTCCCAGTTGCTGCACTGCTGGCGTTCCGCCGGCCATGGCAGCGAAAACACGGCCCAAGCGTTGCAAAACTCCTGCAACATAGCCTTTGCCCATATCGCGTTAAAGCTGGGTGGGGAACGGTTTTACGAATATGTGCAGAAGTTTGGCGTTCTGGAAAAGACTGGAATTGATCTGGCTGGAGAGAGCGGCGGCGTATTTTTCGACCGTTCCCTGGTGACCGATACGGACAAGTGGGGCACCGCGTCGCTGACCTCCGGCTCGTTTGGCCAGACCTTTAAAGTGACGCCGTTGCAGCTTGTGCGGGCCATCGCCGCCGTGGTCAACGGAGGAAAACTGCTGGAGCCGTATCTTGTCTCCCAGGTGGTAGACGCCCAGGGCAACACAGTTTTGCAGCAGGAGCCAACAGTTCTGCGCCAGGTCATCAGTCCGGAGACTTCCGCAACCATGTGTACGCTAATCGAATCGGTAGTGACCGAGGGAACTGCCAAAAATGCCCAGGTAGCGGGCTACGCGGTGGGCGGGAAAACCGGAACCAGTGAAAAGATTGACATATTTGACGAGAATGGCCAGCGTGTTCTGGACAAAATCGTATCATTTGTGGGGATTGCGCCAATGGACAATCCGGAGTATATTGTATTAGTAGCGCTGGATACGCCTTCTCGGGAGACGGGGATCTATATCTCCGGCGGCGTCATGGCGGCGCCTACGGTGGGAGCAGTGCTGGAGGACATCCTGCCCTATCTGGGGGTGCACCAGTTTTTTGCGGAGGACGATGTGGCAGGACAGCAGATTCCGGTACCGGAGCTGTCCGGCTTGACTGCGAAAGAGGTGGAGCAGGCGCTGGCCGATACCACCTTGTCCTTTGAAGGGGTTGGCTCTGGAGAGACGGTTACAGGCCAGATTCCCCAAGCCGGGCGAACAGTACCCGGCGGAAGCCAGGTGCTGGTGTATTTTGACTCTCAGGTTCCGGAGGATCTGGTGGAAGTCCCAGACTTTTTGGGGCAGACCCGGCAGCAGGCCAACGATGGTGTGGGAACCCTGGGGCTTTATCTGCGGTGTCAGGGCAACGACGCGCCGGAGGCGGTGGCCGCCAGCCAGGAGCCGGCCGCAGGAACAAAAGTGGCAAGAGGCGCCACAATTACAATTACATTTGCGGATCCTCACGCGGTTGACTAGCGGGAAGACGGAGGAGATACCATGAAACTGAGAGATTTGCTACAGGGTGTGACCCTGCTAGATGTTCATGTAGATTTAGAATTAGAAGTCCAAGGCGTGGCCTATGATTCTCGGAAGGTGGAGCCTGGATTTGTTTTTGTGGCGGTGGCGGGGTTTGCCACCGATGGCAATCAGTTTATCTCCATGGCGCTGGAGAGAGGCGCCGTGGCGGTGGTAACGGCGGAAAAGCCGGCGCAGGAAATTGCCTATGTGCTGGTGGATCAGGACCGGCTGGCCTTGGCCCAGCTCAGCGCCAACTGGTATGATCATCCGGCGAAGAAGATGACCATGGTGGCAGTCACCGGTACCAACGGAAAAACCTCCACCACCCTGCTACTTAAGCATGTGTTGGAGACGGCGTTGGGGGCCAAGGTGGGTCTGATCGGCACGATGTATAATATGATTGGATCCCAGCGGCTGCCCACCCAGCATACCACACCGGAGAGCCTGGAGCTACAGGGGCTATTTGCCCAGATGCGTTCCGCCGGCTGCGGCTATGTGATTATGGAGGTATCCTCCCATGCAATTGCCCTGGAACGGGTGGGAGGCGTCCACTTTGACGTGGCAGCGTTTACCAATTTAACGGAGGACCATCTGGATTTTCATAAGACGATGGAAGCCTATTGTGATACCAAGGCGCGTCTGTTCTCCCGCTGCGGGAAGGCAGTGCTAAATCAGGACGACGCCTGGTATTCCAGAATTGCAGCGCAAGCCTCGTGTCCGGTGCTGACCACCTCCGTCGCCGGCATGGATGCCGGGCTGACAGCCCGGGAGGTCGCGCTGCTGCCGGACCGGGTGCGCTTCACAGCGGTGCTGGAAGCGCAGGAGGCGCTGGTGGAGCTTTCGATTCCCGGCATGTTTTCGGTTTACAATGCCATAACGGTTTTGGGTTTGGCGGTAAGTCTGGGGGTTTCGCTGCACGACGCGGCAGCCGCGCTAAAAACAGCCAAGGGAATCAAAGGCCGAGTAGAGGTGGTGCCCACCCCCGGCACCGGTTTTACCGTGCTGATCGACTATGCCCATACCCCCGACGGACTGGAGCATGTGCTTTGCGCGGCGAGAGAGTTTTGCCAGGGCCGGTTGATCGCGGTGTATGGCTGCGGCGGGGATCGAGATCCGGTCAAGCGGCCTATCATGGGTAAAATCGGCGTAACCCTGGCGGATTATGTGATTATTACATCGGATAATCCCCGAAGCGAGAACCCATCGGCCATCATCGCGGACATTTTGGAGGGCGTCGTGGGGACGGATACCCCATATGAGGTGGTGGAGAACCGCCGCACCGCCATTCGGCGGGCCATGCAGCTGGCTGCGCAGGACGATGTAATTGTATTGGCAGGAAAAGGCCATGAAACCTATCAACTGATCAACGGCATCAAATACCATCTGGACGAGCGAGAAGAAGTTGCGGCATATTTGCGGGAAAACGAGGGATAACATGGGAAGATTGACACTGGAACAGGCGGCAGCCTGGTGTGGCGGCCAAATTGCAGAAAAAAATCGGAATGTGACCTTTTTTGGCGCTAATATTGACAGTCGGAAGTTGGAGCCTGGCCAATTGTTTGTAGCGGTTCAGGGCCAACGTGATGGCCATGCGTATATTGGGCAGGCCATGGCGCGTGGGGCGGCCGCCGTGCTGTGCCAGCACTGTGAGGGCGACTATCCAGCCATTGTGGTAGAGGACCCAGTGCGGGCTTTGGGGGAGATTGCCCGGCAGGAGCGGCGGCGCATCGGCATGAAGGTGATTGGCATCACCGGCTCCGTGGGGAAAAGCTCCACCAAGGAAATGATTGCCAGGGTGGTGCAGACCACCTATCCCACTGGCAAGACCCCAATGAATTTTAACAACAATATCGGCCTACCAATGACCATTTTGGGGCTACCAGAGGATACCCAGGTGGCGGTGCTGGAGATGGGAATGAACCATTTTCGGGAGATGGCCTATCTGACCTCCATTGCCCAACCGGATATCGCGGTGATTACCAACATTGGCACCATGCACATTGAGCATCTTGGTTCTATGGAAGGAATTCTGCGGGCTAAACTGGAAATTCTGGAAGGGATGCGAGAGGATGGCAAGCTGATTCTCAATGGAGATGACACCCTGCTTTGGAATTTGCACCGGCAGTCCCCGCTGCATACGGTCTATTTTGGATGCCAAAACCAACAGTGCGGTGTACGGGGCAGCGAGATTGTGGAGGGTCCTGGCTATTTACAGTTCCAGGTCAGCGTGGGCAATTTGAGCTTTCCGGTGGAGATGCCGCTGGAGGGACGGCACTTTGTCTACGATGCGTTGGTGGCCATCGCCGTTGGCATTGAATTGAAGGTGGATCCTGCCCGGATTCAGGAGGCGCTGTCAGAATTCCAGAACATGGCTGGCCGGCAGGAGATTTTTGAGGCTCAGGGCATGACCATCATCAAAGATTGCTATAATGCGGGTCCGGAGTCCATGGCTGCGGCCCTAACAGTACTAGGAAACCGCCCTGGAAGAAGGATTGCCGTTCTAGGCGATATGCTGGAGCTGGGTGTTTGCACCCAGGCGGAGCATTACCGGGTGGGCCGGATTGCAGTGGAGAAAGCGGATCTGGTTTTTGCATACGGCCCGAACAGCGGCAGAGTGGTAAACGGCGCTTTGACCGGCGGTATGCCGGAGAGTAAAGCCCAAAGCTTCCAGACCCAGCAGGAGCTGGTGGCTGCACTGGTGCGAGCTGCCCGGCCTGGGGATGTGCTGCTGTTCAAAGGCAGCCGGGGGATGCATATGGAGTTGGCGCTGGAGCAGTTCCTGCAGGAATTGGCGCTTGTGCCGGGAGACGGTGTGTCTCGGAACGAGCCGTAGGGTGGGCTTAGTGTGCGAGTGCGTTTGCTGTTTGAACATGGGACACGGCGGGCAAAGCTTTTCGCCCGCTGTAGGACATAAGCGGAGGATAATCCTATGAGTCGTATCTTGATCGCAGTGGTGGCGGCATTTGTTCTGTCGCTGATTTTGGGGCGAATTCAGTTACCCATCTTGCGTGCGCTGAAGGCGGGCCAGTCCATCCGAGAGGTGGGGCCGACCTGGCACAATAGCAAGGCGGGGACGCCAACCATGGGAGGCGTCAGCTTCATTCTATCCACGATTTTTTGTGTTGCATTGGGCATTCCCGGTGCAATGGAAGGAGATTTTTCTCCTTTTTATGTGCTGGCACTGAGCTTGTGCTTTGGCATTGTGGGGTTTCTGGACGACTTTTTTAAGGTCAAGTTCAAGCGGAATTTGGGCTTAACAGTGCTTCAGAAATCCATGCTTCAGATGGCAGTGTCTGCGATTTTCCTGTATGTGCTGTTCCGGGAAGGGATCATGAGCGGTGATCTGTACATCCCATTTTTGAATGTAACTTTTCAAATTCATCCCATTGTGTATATTTTCTTTGCCATGTTCGTTATGGTGGGCTGTGTCAACGCGGTGAATCTGACCGACGGGGTGGACGGTCTATCCACCTGTGTGACAATCCCTGTGATGGTATTTTTCACAGCGGCGGCGATTGCCATGGGCAGAACCAATTTGGCGCTGTTTCCCGCCTCCCTGGTGGGCGGCTTGGCGGCGTTTTTGGTTTACAATTTCCACCCGGCCAAGGTGTTCATGGGCGATACCGGCTCTCTATTTTTAGGCGGTGCGGTGTGCGCCATGGCCTTTGCCCTGGATATGCCCCTGGTGCTGATTCTGGTGGGCCTGATCTATATTGTGGAGACGGTATCGGACATTTTGCAGGTGATCTACTTTAAGCTGACCCATGGCAAGCGCCTATTTAAAATGGCGCCGATTCACCATCACTTTGAGATGTGCGGCTGGAAAGAGGAAAAGATTGTATTTACCTTTGCCGGGATCACCGTGTTGATGTGCCTGCTGGCCTGGATTGGTGTGTCCGGAAGATTCTAAACGGAAAGGAGTCCCCCTATGGCAAGAAAGCAGTTGCTTTCCTATGCCAAAGAGGATCGCGCTTCGGGACAGCGAAGGGCGGCAAGTGTAGATATTCCGTTTTTGTTGTTGGTGCTGCTGCTACTTGGGGTGGGCCTTGTGATGCTCTACTCTGCCAGTTCAGCCCAGAGCGAGTACGATACCAATTATGCCATCTCCACCCGCTACCTGCAAAAGCAGGCAGTGTGCGCCGGCTTGGGTCTGATCTGTATGGTTGCGTTCAGCCGGCTCCCAACGCAATTTTGGGAGCGAATGGCCTGGCCCATGTATGGGATCAGCATTGTTTTGCTGCTGCTGGTGCTGGTGGCAGGCGAATCGGTCAACGGCGCCCGCCGGTGGATTAACGTGGCTGGGATCCAATTCCAGCCCTCTGAGGTGGCCAAGTTTACCATGATCGTGCTGTTTGCCAGGCTGACCAAAGGGTTTGGCCAGAGTGCCAAGCAGTTTCGGTATGGGGTCATGGGCTTTGGCATGGCCCTGATGGGGATTTTGATTCCCCTGGCCCTGGAAAAGCACCTGTCGGCCATTTTGCTGATGGGCATGGTGGCGGTGGTGATGATGTTCATTGCCGGGACTCGCGCCCGCTGGCTGTTGGCGGGCGCCGGGGCTGCTGTACTGTTTGTCCTGGTGTACATCAGCCTGATGGGCTATGCCGGGGACCGGGTGACCGCCTGGCTGCATCCGGAACAGGACCCGGGAGATACGGGCTATCAGATTTTACAGTCGCTATATGCCATTGGCTCCGGCGGGGTGTTTGGCCTTGGGTTCGGCAAGAGCCACCAAAAGTATTTATATCTGCCATTTCAGTACAACGACTATATTTTTGCCATTGTCTGCGAGGAATTGGGGCTTGTGGGCGCGCTGCTAATTATGCTGGTGTTCATCGCCATGATCCTGCGGGGCTATTGGATTGCGCTACGGGCCACAGACCGGTTTTCCACCATGCTTGCCGCGGGGCTTACCACGCTGATCGCGGTGCAAACGGTGCTGAACCTGGGGGTTGTGACCAACCTGCTTCCCTCCACGGGCATTGCCCTGCCGTTCTTTTCCTATGGCGGGACGGCGCTGGCGGTGAATCTGGGGGAGATGGGGATCGTTCTCGGCATATCCAGACAGAGGCGTGGAAGATAGGAGGGCTTGACCATGCGTGTGATTTTTACCTGCGGCGGTACCGGGGGACATATCAATCCCGCCATCGCCGTGGCAAATCTGCTTCGGGAGCGCTACCCGGACTGCGCCATTCTGTTTATCGGCGCGGCCGGGGAGATGGAGGAAAAGCTGGTGCCCCAGGCGGGGTATTCCCTGCGGGGCCTTCCGGCCTCCAGCTTCCGGCGGGGCCTTTCCTGGAAGGCGTTGACCCACAATGTGCGCGGGGTGAGCAGTATCCTGTCGGCCATGAAACAATGCAAGCGGATTATCCGGCAGTTCCAGCCAGACGTGATTGTGGGAACCGGTGGCTATGCCAGCTTTCCTGCGCTGTATATGGGCGGGAAATTGGGGATTCCCACCTGCGTCCATGAGGCGAACGCGGTACCCGGTCTGACGACGCGCATGGTAGCGGACCGGGCAGACCGAATTCTGGTGTCGTTTCAGGAGAGCGCCGCCCATTACCGGCATCCAGAGCGGGTAGAGGTGGTGGGGATGCCGGTACGACGGGAGTTTCTCTACACCCGTCGGGAGGACGCGCGTCGCCAGCTGGGTCTGGACCAACGGCCCATGATTCTATCGGCCTTTGGAAGTCTGGGCGCTCGTGAGATGAACAAGGCCATTGCACAGATGTTCCAACTGGAGCAGCAGGCGGGACTTCCTTTTCAACATCTGCATGCCACCGGCTCTTTTGGCTGGGCCTGGATGCCCGAGTATTTAAAATCCATGGGCGTGGATTTGGCGCAATGCCCCGGCCTTGAAATGCAGGAGTATTTTTTCAACATGCCCACCCTGATGGCGGCGGCGGATCTGGTGATCAGCCGGGCCG